>NZ_JAMPJZ010000032.1:0-58860 GCF_039961835.1 Trichocoleus sp. ST-U1 | reverse complement strand
TTCGACAATGAATATGATTTAGCCCTTGCTGTAATGGACGGCATGGAATCACGGAGTGAACAAGGGGGATATACGTTAGAGCGTTTTAGGTTTAAATCATCCTAGCTACTTATAGGCTTGTTGTCGATCGGTAGTCGTTGCATTTGGCGAGGAAGTCGCTGGCTGTTGGGCAATTGAAACGCTTGTTGCCTGTGCCCTCACTGATGACAACAATAGAACAGTTACAAATAACGCCAAACTACGATAGATAGAAGCTGAAAACGATATACGAAGTAAAAATGAGAGCGATCGCCACCCAATCAACTGCCGTTTGCTACGCTTAGCCATGCCTACACCCTCACGCTCAAAATCGCCACTACTCTAACCGATGGTGAATCGCTGTCAAAATCTACACGTAGAGACGCGATATATCATGTCTCTACAAGTCCGCTCTCGTCAGGCTTTGTTTGTCTAGTGTCATTTAGTCTGAGTGCGATAAGAGCGATCGCGAAAGCTCACTCATTCTCTGTTAGCTTGAAGTCATGCTGCTAACTGTTAATATGTTGCGGCACTACCAACGTTGTAGTCGCCGGTCTTTTCTCGATTTATATGGAGATCCTACCCAGCAGGATTTTCAAAGTGATTTTCGCGCCAAATTGCAACAGGATCGGTATGCTCTCCAGCAAACCATTCTGGCGGGACAGACTTATCACAAACCCAATTACGCTTGGGGAGATTGGCACGCTGGTGCGAATGCCACCATTGCCTTGATGCAAGAGGGCGTTGAGCTAATTTACCGAGGCGTGCTTCTGAAAGAGGAAGAAGTAAGGATAGAGGATGAATCCTTCTTGCACCTTCCGAAGACAGTGACCCTCGTGAGTTGTCCCGATTTTTTGGTTAAACAACCCGGACAATCAAACTTTGGCGATTGGATTTACGTTCCCAGTGACATTCATTTAGGTCGGCGTCCTAAGCTGGAATATCAAACGGTTGCAGCTTTTCACGCTCATCTGCTGGCATCTGTTCAGGGGGTTTTGCCGGATACGGTTTGGCTGCGATTACGGGAAAAAAAGGCTTATGCAGTCAATTTGAGTAAATGGGTGCCGATGATGCAGGCACTTGTAGAGGAGTGTATCGAAATGCTCCTGTCTCGGCAAGAGCCAGAGGTATTCATTACCCGTCAGCGGTGCAATCTTTGCCCTTGGTTAAATCACTGCTATGCGATCGCGCAAGAACAGCAACATCTCTCTTTGATTCCGGGTGTAACGCCGAGTCGCTATCAGCATTTGCAGACACTTGAACTGACGAGTCGGGAGTCTTTGGCGAGTGTCAGTCCGGCTTTTTTGGAGCCAGTTTTGGGAGAGGAAGTCGCGCAACAGCTAGTACAGCAAGCGCAATCAGTAGTGGAGAATCGGGCGATGCTTCTGGAGAAACCTTTTGCGATCGCAAAAACCACTCAAACCGCAGAATGGGTGATGGACAATCCATCTTCGCATCTTTCACCCATCGAACTTTACTTTGATATTGAGGCAGAACCGTCGTTAGAACTGGATTATCTGCTGGGAGTTTTAGTGGTAGACCGTCAAGCTAATACAGAAACGTTTTATCCTTTCTTAGCAGAACAACCCAGCGACGAAGAATTGGTTTGGCAGCAATTTTTAGATTTGGTTTGGACTTATCCTCAGGCTCCCATTTTCCATTTCTGCGACTACGAAATCCTGACGATGAAGCGGCTGGCTAAATGCTACAATACCCCGCTGGAGAGGCTACGTCCGGTGCTATCGCGCTTTGTGGATATCCACGAGTGGGTAACAGGGATGGTGACACTGCCCGTCGAAAGTTATGCTTTAAAAGCGATCGCCCATTGGTTGGGCTTTGAGTGGCGCGATGCGGGAGCGAATGGACAAGTGTGTATCTATTGGTACGATCAATGGTTAAAAACACGCGATCGCACTTTCCTCGACGCCATTCTGCGCTACAACGAGGATGATTGCCGCGCTACCCGTCACCTTAAAGACTGGCTGGTAGACTTTATACAGGATGCGGCTCATTTGGATGCACGGGAGTAATCTTCCAGCACCAAATTTTTCCAATTCGACTCTCTTATAACCTTCTCTTAAAAAAATCTTATTTTTATGATGATAAGGTGCTGGTGTAAATGGCTTAATTTAACACTGGCAATCATGAGCAAGATCGATAATTTTTTTACATCTTTCTGTTTTATTGGTGGATTAACCACTGCAATTCTGACAGCACATCCCGCTCAGGCATTCAAAATAACCGGCGTTGATTACTTAGGACAATCCACTTTTTCGACTGGTTTTTCATTTCAGGGAACTGAATTGGGAGGGCTATCAGGAATTACTTACGATGCCAGTAAAGACGTTTATTACAGTATTTCTGATGACCGAAGTGAAAAGGCACCAGCTCGGTTTTATACCCTCAAAATTGATATTTCTCAGGGTTCTTTAAAGCAGGGGGGAGTAACTCCTGTAGACGTAACAACCTTGTTGAATGTAAACAATCAACCTTTTGCTCCTTTAAGTCTTGACTCCGAAGGGATTGCCTTAAGTAGCAAGGGAAGTCTATTTATCTCTTCTGAAGGAGATGCGAACCAATTAATTAATCCTTTCGTCAATGAATTTTCTTTGGCAGGTCAGCAACTTCAAACCCTGCCAATTCCTCAGAAGTTTTTACCAACAGCGGCTAAAGATAGCGGAATTCGCACTAATTTAGCCTTTGAAAGCTTGACGCTTACCCCTGACCAAAAGTATTTGTTTACAGCTACAGAAAATGCCTTGGTTCAGGATGGTGCTGTCGCTGACATCAAGGTGGCAAGTCCTTCGCGAATCTTAAAATATAACCTCGTAACTGGGAAGCCGGAACAGGAATTTTTATACGTTACCGATCCAGTTGCCGCAGCACCCAATCCTGCTGATAGTTTCAAGACCAATGGTTTAGTAGATTTGTTAGCAGTGAATGAAGATACGTTTCTTAGCTTAGAACGGTCTTTTTCTACTGGAGTGGGGAACACAATCAAGCTGTTTGAGGTGTCTTTAGAAAAGGCAACCGATATTAGCAGTATTAACAGCCTCAGTGCAATCAACCTCAACACTATCAAACCAGCTCAGAAAAAACTGCTGCTTGATTTCGAGAAGTTAGGTCTGACGCTCGATAATATTGAAGGTTTGACTTTTGGCCCTGATTTGGCGGATGGACGAAAGTCGCTGATTGTAGTTAGCGATAACAACTTTAGCCCGATTCAGTTTACCCAGGTACTCGCCTTTGGAATTGGCACCAAATCAGCGGCGCATCGTTCTGTCCCGGAACCTTCGGCACTCGCAGGCTTGGTATTTGCAGCACTTGTGAGCATTAAAGTCAAGCGCCACATTCATAGTTAATCCGGACAATATCGCGCTAAGATGCAAAGACGCCAAATGAAGCAACGTTTTAGCGTCTTTGCGCCTTGGCACGAGACCAAAAAAGCCGTGTCTACCCCACCATTCGAAAGGGAATGAAAAAAAGGGGTTGACAAATCCAACGAGACTCGACATAATCGTTAATGGCTCGGAAAACAAGGGACTGTAGTTCAATTGGTTAGAGCACCGCCCTGTCACGGCGGAAGTTGCGGGTTCGAGCCCCGTCAGTCCCGTAAAAAGTAGTAGAAAAGTTAGTAGGGGTTAGGTGTTGAAACCTGCCCCTACAATTATTAGCAGCTACAACTAGCAGCTACAACAAATATAGAAACCTTTTGAGAGAATCTGCTGTGACCGTTAGAGTTCGGATTGCACCAAGTCCTACTGGGAACTTACATATTGGGACGGCGAGAACCGCTGTATTTAACTGGCTGTTTGCTCGCCATCATGGCGGCGAGTTCATCCTGCGAATTGAAGACACCGATGAAGCGCGATCGCGCCCCGAATATACTCAAAACATCCTTGATGGTCTGAAATGGATGGGAATGACCTGGGATGAGGGGCCATTTTTTCAATCCAAGCGCCTCGACCTGTACCGCAAAGCCATTCAAACTCTCGTAGAGAAGGGCTATGCTTATCGCTGCTACACCAGCGAAGCCGAACTAGATGAATTGCGGACAGCGCAAGCAGCAAGAAAAGAAGCTCCCCGTTATGACAACCGCCACCGGAACTTGACGCCAGAACAACAAGCAGCTTTTGAAGCCGAAGGGCGTCGTCCGGTGCTTCGCTTCAAAATTGATGATGACCGGGAGATTTCCTGGAACGATCTGGTAAGAGGCAAAGTTAGCTGGAAAGCCAGCGACCTCGGCGGCGATATGGTGATTGCTCGTGCCTCAGACGATTCAGTGGGTCAGCCGCTGTACAATTTGGCAGTGGTGGTGGATGACATTGATATGCGGATCACCCATGTCATCCGGGGAGAAGACCATATTGCCAACACCGCTAAGCAAATTTTGCTCTATGAGGCACTGGGAAGCGCGATCCCGGAATTTGCCCATACGCCATTGATTTTGAACAAGGAAGGCAAAAAGCTCTCGAAGCGGGATGGCGTCACTTCCATTTCCGACTTCCAGCAAATGGGCTACACGCCTGAAGCCTTGGCGAATTACATGACATTGTTGGGATGGACGCCCCCAGATTCCACCAAGGAAATCTTTACTCTGCCAGAAGCAGCTCAACAGTTCGGCTTTGAGAGAGTCAATAAGGCAGGGGCAAAATTTGACTGGGATAAGCTGAATTGGCTTAACAGTCAGTATCTGCACAAGATGCCGATAGATGAGCTATTAAATCAGCTGATTCCCTACTGGCAGGCGGCTGGATACGAATTTGACCCGATCAGCGATCGCCCTTGGTTAGAACAGTTAACCAGCCTGCTGAGTGCCAGCCTGACGCGCTTGCAGGATGCAGTCGAGATGAGTCGGATATTCTTTAGCCAGACCGTAGCCTACAGCGAAGAGGGACTGACTCAGTTGCAGCAGGACGGCACCGAAACCGCTTTGCAGGCGATTCTGGACGCCCTGGAAAATCATCAAACTTTGACAGCAGAGGGTGCCCAAGACATCATCAAACAGCTGACCAAGGAGAAGAATCTGAAGAAAGGATTAGTGATGCGAAGTTTCCGCGCAGCTCTAACCGGCGATTTGCATGGTCCTGATTTGATTCAATCTTGGTTGATCCTGAATCAGCGGGGTCTGGACAAGCTACGTTTACAGCAAGCCCTAGAAAAGTAAACTGAAAATCTTCTTTCTTTTTCTTTTGCAAGCCTTCTCAAGCTCAGCCTGAGAAGGCTTTTGGCTTCTTCTTTGGAACTTCTTATGGGATACTATCGTCACTGCTACAACTAGAGCCGTTACATAATCGGTAACAAGGTGCCGTTTTTGGAAGTGAGGATGTACAAACCCGTACCCAATTTAGGGGAAAAATCGGTAGGAAAGTCCCTCTGGGCAGGCATCACAACCATAGCCCTGATGGCGGTAGGAGTGTTGAGCCTTTCGAGGGTGCAAGCCCAATCCGTACAATCCCCGCCCATATTCGAGAATGTCACCCTCGGTCCCCGGTTTTCGCCCGATCCGTTGACGATTCGGGGTATCAGTGGCGGCGAAATAGCGGCCCAAAAAATTGCAGGTCGCAGCGAAACCGCTACCGGGCCATGTGTTGGTTTTACGGACGATAAGCCCGATCACACTGTAGTTTTAACTTCGTTTTTCAACTTTCTATCCATCCAAGTGCAAAGCCCAGAAGACACTACCCTCGTGATTAAGGGACCTGGTGGCAGCTGGTGCAATGATGAGTATGAAGGCAAAAACCCTGGCATTGCTGGTCAGTGGCAGCCGGGAACTTACGGAATTTGGGTGGGATCTTACGATAAAAGTAAATTCAACCCCTACATTATCAAAATTACTGAAGTCAACTTACTCAATCCTGGCCCCTTCCGGCGTTAATTACTTGCTGCTTGCTACCAGCTGCCACCAGCACCGCCACCATCACTGCTGCCGCCGCCAAAATCGCTGCTACTGCTGCTACTGTCATAACTACAACTACTGCTGCTAGTATCGAAAGTGCTAGTGCTGCTGTTGGAAATCCAGCTAGTGCTAGAACGGCGAACGCTATTCCTCTGGGTGCTGCTAGGACGAGGAGGTAGGCGAGGAATTTTCGTCTCAATTTGCCGCTGATAAGAGCAACAGTGGCAATTGTGAGTAAACAGGCGTATCCCTTGGCTGTACTCTGTTGCCGATCGCGTAACCTGCGATGTGCATTGGACTGTCAATTCATGACAGGTGGGGCAAGTGCTAAATTGCCTTGAGTTCAGAATGTATGCACGGATGTGGATTCCCAGACTAGACGTTTGTTGGCAACCGTTGGGACATTGCCAGCCGATAAATTTGACGCTACCTAGGTTCTGAGCTGCTCGCTCAGGTTTCCTAAGATGGAATTGGAGTATATTCCAGTCCATTTGTTGCATGGGATATCGGCAATCAGCGCAATGGGTGGGGCGAGTTGAGCCGATTACTCGCGATCGCCCGGTTGGTTCGATGAAAACTGTATGGCGCGAGGGAGTTAGGCAAGGAAGCGTTTCCTTAACTTCCTCGTTATAGGAACAACAGTGGCATTCTTTGGCAACCAGTTGCTTACCTTCTCTATTCCATGTAGGTTGTTCCAAAATAGCTTTGATTGTCTGGGTGACGGTCAATTCCTGACAGGTGAGGCAAGTGTTAAATTGTTGTGAGTCCAGAATGTACGCACAAATGTGAATTGTCTGCCCAGTTAGTTGCGGATAACACTTGAGACACTGCCAGCCTTCAAATCTGACGCTGCCTAACTTTTGCGCTACTTGCTCAGCTTGGCTGAGATAAGGCTGGAGTGCGATCGCATCCAGTTTTTGCATCCGCTTTTTGCAAGTAGCGCAATGCCAGGGATGAGTGTCGCCACTGTCACCTTCTATGCGCGCTCGCCCTGTCGGTTCGAGCAAAATTCCACTGCGAGGACGACGCACATAAGCAACTGTCCCTAGAATCAACACTAATACACCGCCAACACCCGCTAGTGGGTAAACCACTCCTACAACGCTAGCAGTTGTAGTCGGAACGCTAGCAGGTGCAGCCGGAATGCTGACAGGTGGAGTCGGAACGCTAGCAGGTGTAGCTGGAATGCTGACAGGTGGAGTCGGAACGCCAGCAGGAGTTGGTGGTTGATAAGCGCTCAAGTCCATAACTAGTGCTTGCGTTCCCGCCAGGGTACCACCGTTAAAGTCACCCTGCTTAAATCGCGGTGCGATCTCTTGTTGGATAATTTTGCTAACACGCGCATCGGGGAGAATCGACTCGATACGGTAACCCGTTTCGATTTCTACGCGACGTTCCCGCTGGGAAATCAGCAGCAGCACCCCGTTGTCCCGCCCTTTCTTGCCAATGCCCCAATAATTAAATAGCGACGTAGCGAACGCCTTGGGAGTAGCAGAAGGTGAAGTCTCTGGCACCGTCACTACCGCGATTTCACTGCTATTTTTTGCCTCTAAATCTGAGATGATCTGGTTGAGTTGTGCTTCCGTCGCCGGACTGAGCATATCCGCCATGTCTGTCACCCAGCCACCATTGACTTGCCGGGGATTGGGAACTTCCTGAACGGTTAAAGCCTTGCTGACGACTGGGAAGGCAGCAACAGTGAAACTCGCAAAACCAGCAAGAGCAATTTGTTTGAGCATAAGCGATCGCAACTCAACAACTGTAATGGGTGCCATCACCTCTAGAATGTCTCAGGTGGATCGGCAATTCGGTTCACTCTTTTGCTCAGTTTTTGGCTCACTGTTCGGGGCGATGATGGGAAGGGTGTTGGTAGCATCCCCTGTGTTAGCATTGCCAACGCGATGGAGGCAGAGCCGAAAAGCTAAATTACAAGTAAATTACAAGCGCTGTAGAGTTAAAATTCAGGATAACGGTTGTGGCTTTTAAAATTGGATTACTGGGACTGGGGACAGTCGGCACGGGTACGGCACAAATTTTGCTAGATCCGCAAGGGCGTCATCCGCTGCTGCAAGAAATAGAAGTTTATCGGGTGGGAGTGCGATCGCTAGATAAGCCCCGACTCGTAGAAATGCCAGAAAGCTTGCTGACGACCGATTTGGAATCGATTGTCACCGACCCCCATGTGGATATTGTGGTCGAGGTGATGGGAGGCTTAGAACCCGCGCGATCGCTTATCCTCAAAGCGATCGCTAATGGTAAGCACGTTGTCACGGCAAACAAGGCGGTGATTTCTCGCTACGGTGATGAAATTTTTACGGCGGCGAATCAAGCAGGCGTCTATGTGATGCTAGAGGCAGCCGTTGGGGGTGGCATCCCGGTAATTCAACCCTTGAAGCAGGCGCTGAGTGTCAACCGGATTCATTCGGTGACTGGCATTGTCAATGGCACCACGAACTACATCCTCAGTCGGATGCAAACCGAGGGGGGTGAATTTAACGAGATTCTGGCAGATGCCCAGCAGTTGGGCTATGCAGAAGCCGATCCAACGGCTGATGTAGACGGTTTAGATGCTGCTGACAAGATGGCGATTTTGGCTTCCTTAGCGTTTGGGGGACGCATCAAGCTGCCAGAAATATACTGTGAGGGGATTTCTAAGGTCAGCGCCGCCGATATTGCCTATGCGGAAAAACTCGGCTTTACGATCAAATTATTAGCGATCGCTAAACAAGATTTACCGGCACCGGAGAAAGAAACTCCAGGCAGAGAAACGGGAAATTTGGCGTCTTTACAAGTTAGAGTTCATCCGACTCTCGTACCCAAAACTCACCCGCTTGCCAGTATTAACGGCGTCTATAACGCAATTCTCGTAGAAGGCGAACCGATTGGGCAGGTAATGTTTTACGGACGTGGGGCGGGTTCCGGTCCCACTGCCAGCGCCGTTGTCTCGGATATTTTAAATATTGCTGCCATTTTGAAAAGTGGTGGAGATGCTGCCAAACTGCATCCACTATTAAGCTGTTCCCATCAAGATTACTGCGCGATCGCCCCGATGGAGGAGCTAGTTACGCGGTTTTACGCTCGTTTCTTGACACGGGATCGTCCGGGCGTTATTGGTAAGTTGGGCACCAGTTTCGGCAACCACCAGGTGAGTCTTGAATCTGTGGTGCAAACTGGCATCCACGGCGAACTTGCCGAAATTGTCGTCGTGACTCACGATGTCCGGGAAGGCAACTTTCGACAAGCCCTGGATGAAATTCGCACGTTAGATACGATAGACAGTATTCCCAGCATTTTGCGAGTTTTATGAGGAGACAAGTGGCGAAAGATGTAGAGAGGCGAATGAATACAGCTTCCCTAAAATACAGCGATCGCTCCTGTTTTATCCGCTTTGGTTTAAGCGCAGCGGTGCGTCAGCGCGGGGGTTGGGGGAATCTCAAATATGGCATCAAAAAAGCGAACGGATATTGCGATCGCATCTTAGAAATGTTAGGAAAAAAGCAAAAATTAGGTTTTTTCTTCCTCCTTCCGGTTTCTTTTTGCCTTTTTTCAGCGGTATTTTCAAAATCCTCTGTAGCTGAAGACATTCTCGCTGTACCTACCCTTTTATCGCCTCCTGCAACTGAGGGGAAGGGTGACAAGCAAATGTGCCCACCGCCAGTTTTAGAACGCTTGATTCGCCACAAAGTTGCCGCTGGTGAAACTTTAGAAAGTATTGCCAGCCAATACAATCTCATTCCTGCTACTTTGATCGGTTTCAATCCATCTTTACGGCAAGGCAAAGCACCCGTAGGGGCAGAAATTTTGATTCCGCCTTACAATGGCATTCGCGTCGAAGTTCCTGCTAGGAAAACTTGGCAAGATGTAGCCAAAAGCTACCGAATTCGTGCCGATGTACTCTATGAGGTAAACGGTTGCCAGAAAAATCCTAGAGTTGTATTTATCCCTGGAGTAAATTGGTCGCCTGCAAGTCTGGCTGGACGTAACAACCGGAAACTAGCCCATTATCCCTTACCCGCAACGACAGCGATCGCACTGGGTTATGGTTGGCAGCTAAATCCTCGAAGCAATCAAGTTGCTTTTCACAGCGGTATCGATCTGTTGGCAGAAGTCGGGACACCCGTGCTAGCAGTGGATAAGGGAACTGTAGCCTTTATTGGCGATCGCGGAGATTCTGGCAATTTAGTCGTTATTAATCATCCGGGAGGACGCCAAACCCGTTATGCTCACCTTGCAACCATTGATGTTAGTCGTGGTAAACAAGTTAGCCAGGGGGATGTCCTGGGAACAGTTGGTACCACAGGACTCCCTGACATAGATAAACCCCATCTGCATTTTGAGTTGCGCTACAACTCGAATTTAGGCTGGGTTGCACAAGATCCACAACCCTATCTTCAGCAAGTAACTGTTAATAGATAATCGGGAATCTGTGCTTGCAGCTAGTTTGACTCATCCCATTTCTGTTTTGACGCACTACATACAGCTCACCCTTTTTTTGAGGGTAGGGGATATTTAATGTAGAGCATCATCCAGAAAGATTGGTCTTAATTCGTCAGTAGGATTTTTTTATGCACAGAAGGCTAGGGAAAAGACTTAGTAATCGCAAAAACTTGTAGTTCCTCTGCGTAACTTTGCCCTTTCCCAGATTGCCCTTTGCGTTAAAAAATCATTACTCTTCTACTTGAAATATTCGTAAGCCCCAATGTCATGCTTTAGCCCTAGCGGACGGCTCGATCCTGCATAATCATTCGTGACTTGAGTAAGCGTAGTACCTCTTTCAATGGCTAGGGAACCAGGCTGAAGCTTGTAGTCAGTTGCCACTGTAGTTCCCGGATTTACCAGCAACGGGTTGGCAGTGATATCGCCGGTACCCACAGCAATACCAGCACTGCCACCATACCAAGAGTTATTCTGAAATGCCAATCCCGTTTTGGCTGGAATTTCTGTCATCGCGACACTGCCAGTTTGGGAGAAAATGTTGTTAGCAATCAGATTGTTTGTATGACCTGGATCGCTATGGATCAGGAGCATGGCTCGCGTCGCTTTGTAAAAGGTATTGTTGGCGATAACAAAGTTCTTCAACCCTCCGCCTCTGCCGTAATTTGAAAAATAGGCAAAGCCTGTAAGTCCCCCAATGACGATATTGTTGCGGATTTTAATGTTATTCACTGGGTTGGAAAAATCGTAGTATTCATTGGATGCCTGAATCCCACTCGCTGGTTTCCCGTCTCGGTAAAAGTTTGTGTTGTTGGTGGTGTAAATGTGGTTGCGCTCTACCGTGATGTCAGTAGCGTTGTCCAGGTATAGATTCACGCTGTAGTTGTCATACACCTTATTACCAGAAGCTACACCGCCCTTGGTCAAAATAAAGTCGATTCCCTCACCGTAGTTCTGATACACGTGGTTGTTGCTGATGGTGACGTTGCTTGCTCTGCCACTAGCGATCCCCTGATCCCAACCATCAGCAAGGGTACGGCTTTTATTCGCAAGGCAATTCATATAAACGGTGTTGCCGTCGATTCGGATGTTTGAGGCTGTGGTCATATCTTTGTCGTAACCAACAAAGATACCGTTCTTGTAGGAGTTGTAAACGGTGTTGTTGAGGATCTGGAGGTTGTTGCCGCCCCAGGACACAATGCCTGTAAATTTGGAGTTCTTTACTTCAAAGCCCTTGAAGATGTTGTATGCGCCAGCTAGATTCACGATGTTGGTGTTGCTTGGCGTTTTAGTGCCATCTAAAATTGCTTTCTCGCCTGGATAGGATTGGTAGCTAATCGGACTGCTGGCGGTGCCGATGCTGCCAATGTATTGTTCTTTCGTAAAGCTGTAGGTGCCTCCCCGTACATATACCGTGTCGCCAGCCTTTGCCTTATAAGCTGCGTGACTGATAGTGGCAAATGGGCTGTTTTGGCTTCCAGAATTACTATCACTACCATTCGTCGCAACGTAGTAGGTGGTAATAGCGAGTGCTGGTTTTGTTACTAGTCCGACGCTAACCGTCGAGGCACTAAAAATCAACAGCAGGCTCAATCCAGAAGAGTGTACTTTAGACATTTTTTACTTCGTTGGTAAACGACAAGAACGCTAGAGATGACCCTGCTGTGCAGTTTTAGGAAGCTTCATCAAAACTTCATAAAACTGGTCTGCTAAATCCTAGCCGTCGTTAATACCGATTGAGATCCGCGATATTACTGACATCTTTCGGAGAAAACGCTGAAATGCAGTAAAAACTTGCTTTATTTGTAGGCTCGTTTTGTAGTCGCTACTTGCGTTTGCAAAAAAGTTACAAAGAATCTATCAGTAGTACGGAAACTGTACTTTATATAAAAAATATATATAAGCGATCGCAAGCTAGCTAGAACAAGGTCTAACCCCAAGGATTATGGTGCTTGTAGCGTTTTTATTGTCCGTAATTCAAGGATTATTGCCAATAACCTTAACTTATGCCTGGATTTTAGGGCGAGTAACTTACGCTGACAATGAGCGCATCCTATGCACTCACAAGGTTTTGAAACTTTGCCACCCGCTTTGACAGGGTTAGCGATCGCTAACGCACCCTAGCCAACAAAAAGCCCCCTGCTTGCAGGGGGTCTTTAACCGAAGTGCGTTTTATGACTAAGTATTTACTAACTCTGACTGCATCTCAGGCTGGGCGGGTTCTTCCTCAGTGATGCCGTAAATGGAGTTGTACAGTTTGACATACTCTTTCGCGGATGTGTCCCAACTGAAGTCCATCTGCATACCCCGCTTCTGCAACTCCTGCCATTGCGGTTTGAAGCGGAAAGCTTCCCATGCCCGAACCATACAGGTGTAAAGGTCTAGGGGTTCATAACGGTCGAAGGAGTACCCCGTACCAGCGTGGTTCACTGGGTCGTGGAAAGAAACGGTATCGACTAAGCCACCTGTGCGACGGACAATCGGCACGCAGCCGTAACGCATCGCCAGCATTTGGCTAATGCCGCAAGGCTCAAAGCGGCTAGGCATGAGGAAAGCATCGCTACCTGCATAGATGCGTCTGGAGAGAGCATCGTTATAGAGTAAGTAGTTTGCCATGCGACCAGGGTAGCGGGAAGCCATTTGCCACATCTGGGTTTCGTAATAGCGATCGCCTGTACCCAGCAGGACAAACTGAGCATCGGTATACGCCATAAAGCGATCGAGCATTTGAATCACAAGATCGATGCCTTTCTGCTCCACCAGTCGCGTTACCATGCCAATCACAAAGGCATTTTTGTTAACTTCTAAGCCGACTTCTTCTTGCAGTGCAATTTTGTTGGCTTGACGTTTCTCAAGAGTATCAATTGTGAAGGTCTGAGTAATGTATTTGTCAGTGGCGGGGTCGTAAACCTCCGTATCGATGCCGTTAACAATACCGGATAACTTTCCGCTAATGAAAGACAGCAAACCTTCCAACGTTTCGCCATAGGCGGGGGTTTGAATTTGTTGGGCGTAGGTGGGGGAAACGGTGTTCACCTTGTTTGCAAACTGCACCGCTGCTGCCATTGTGTTGTGTCCTTGCATATACCAAGGACACCAAGTAATTTTCTCTAAATACCAACGCCAAGGCCCTTGATAAGCCAGATTATGAATCGTGAAGACGGTGGTAATATCGGGATCTTGGTTCATCCACACCGGAATCATCCCAGTGTGCCAGTCGTGGCAGTGGATAATTTGCGGCTTCCAGTAATTCCAGCAAAACTCTGCTGCACCGTTAGCAAACAGCGTGAACCGCCAGTCTTCATCGTCCCCAGAATAGATGCGACGTGGCATGAAAGCCGGATGACCAAATAGGTACAGTGGCACATCGGTTCCAGGTAGAACGGTTTCATAAACTGAGAACGACTGGAACATGGCAGAACCCGACCAAACAGGGTCTTTGGGAATCTCCATTTTGTCGGGCAGCATACCGTAGTAAGGCATGAAGATTCGCACATCATGCCCCATTTTTCGCAGAATTTTTGGTAAGGCACCAACGACATCACCCATCCCACCCACTTTGGCGATGGGCGCTGCTTCAGCTGCAACAAACAGAATTCGCATTATTGCTGGCGTTTCCTGAAATATTTTGGTTACATCATACCGAGTCAGGGGATCGCCTACCCGATTTTGGAGTTTGATTTTGGATTAATGACCGCGTCCGACTTCGGTAAAAATCTCTTCTAAAATTGCCGAAGCTCCCTGTTCCCGTAACCGATGGGCAAGCTGAATTCCGATTTGTTCGGCATCGCTGGCAGCACCGCTAACGGTATCTTTAATCATCCGCTTGCCATCTAAACTGGCAACCATGCCCGTTAAGGTGAGTGTATCGCCGTCAATCTGAGTATTCACCCCGATTGGCACCTGGCAGCCACCTTCTAGGTTCCGTAAAAAGGCTCTTTCGGCGTAGCAGCGTTGAGCAGTGGGTTGATGCTCTAGTACCTTGAGTAATTCCAAAATTTCGGTGTCACCAGCACGGCACTCGATGCCTAAAGCACCTTGTCCGACGGCATGGAGGGATACTTCAGGGGCAATAACTTGATGAATGCGATCGCTCATTCCCAGGCGGTGCAATCCTGCTACTGCCAAAATAATTCCGTCGTATTCGCCTGTATCTAGTTTTGCCAGTCGGGTGTTTAGGTTGCCCCGAATATCTTTAAAAGATAGGTGAGGATAGTGGTGGCGCAGCTGTGCCAGTCGCCGCAGGGAAGAGGTTCCAATTACAGCCCCTTCTGGCAGGGTTTCCAGTTGCTTATCTTTGTGCTTTTCATGCACGACAAGCGCGTCTGCCGGATTTTCCCGTTCGCTAACGCATCCTAAAACCAATCCTTCTGGCAAGTTGGTAGGCAAATCCTTCAGGGAATGCACGGCAAAGTCTGTCTCTTGATTGAGCATTCCCAGTTCGAGTTCTTTCGTAAAGAGTCCCTTATCGCCAATCTTGGCTAAGGCAACATCTAGAATTTTGTCCCCTTGAGTCGCCATCGTGTGGACTTCAAAGGTACATTCGGGAAAGTGTTTCTGGAGTTGTTCTTGCACCCAGTAAGTCTGGACGAGTGCGAGTTGGCTTTTGCGAGAACCGATGCGGATAGTACGAGCCGGACTAGAAACTGTAGGAGACATAAAGCGATCGCCTGAACACAGCAAATAAAGTCACCTGTTCTAGACTACCGCAGCCGTGGCTGTAATAAGCCTGGAGTTTGATGCCAACGCTCTCAAGATAGGTTAAGTAATATAAATTCTCCCGTGTGCTGGAAGCAAGGCAGTCATCGTTGATGGATGTTTATCAGCGACAGCATCATGGATAGAGCGATCGCGTTCTTCAAGAGTCATCGAATTTACAGGCTACAAGCCATTGCCAATCAAGATAAACGGTGCCCAATAATAAGGGTGGCTAAGCCGAGCGATCGCATCTGGTGATGAAGTATTGCCAATACGTTCGATGACAATGCCCCCGCGCTTTTGATCCAAAGCTGTATAGTCGCTACTAATCAGAGCAGTTTGTGCCTGACGCAGGGCTTCAGCTTTTGTAGTGTTGCCCTTTTTGAGAGTTGCATAGAAGGCATTCATTAAGGCTTGAGTCCCGCCATCATCGACTGTCCAAAGAGATGCGATCGCAGCCCTTGCCCCTGCTCTCTGCATCTGGTAGCCTAAGCCGAGAATCTCTTCACCATTCCCCAGTTTTCCGCCCAATCCGGTTTCACAGGCAGAAAGAACTACCAAATCAACGTTTTTGAGGCTCCATTTTTGGATATCTCGGAGGGTGATGCGATCGCCATTACCAAAGAGAATAAAAGAATCATCCGGTGTCCCCACGACAAACGCGGCATGAGTCGCTAGATGCACGACGGTGTAGTCATCCATTTTAGGAACGGTGACTTGAGGGGTGAAGGCTTTATCGATGAGTTTGGTTGTAGTGGGAACGGTCTTGGCTAAATTTTCTACCTCAGTTCCAGCAAAGGGCAACCCAGCAAAGTTAAAGTCTTGTCCACCAACCGTGAAACTGTAGCGTCCGGTGGCAAAGGCACCGGCTAAAACTTGCAGTTGCCGTTGAGGTTGGGTATTGAGTTCTGTAAGGGAAGTGGCAGTAATGTTATTGATGCGGTAGCGTTGCACTAACCATTGTTGTCCATCGTACAAAGCCGCTAGGGGAATGTAACGCAGTTGAGCGTCGGGTGCGTAGACAATCGTTTCGGCATCTGCGGCTTTCAGGTCTGGTTCTAGGGGTTTAATCAGCCAGTTGTAAAGTTGTTGGGCGGGGATTTTGGCGTCAGATTTGGGGTCTTGTAAGGCGCTGCGAAATGCTGCAATTGTCTCGTTGAGTTGTTTCTTGGAAACGTGGACGGTGCGCCGAATGGGGGGAGAGTCAGGGGTGGTGAGGATGAGTTCGATGCGGTCGTCCAGAATTAAGGGGTAGAGGAGGACTGCCTTTTGTTGCAGATTTTTCAGGTTATCTTGTAAGCCAATCAGGTCTTCTAAATCGTCCACCAAATCTGGTTTCCTGCTCTTGGGACTCAGCTGCTGAATCAGTGCCAATACTTCTGGACTTTCGCTGAAGTTATTGAAATCTTCGATAATTTTTTCTTGGGATTTCACCAATTGAGCGATGCGCTGTTCTTGTGCTGGGGTGCGGTTTTCGGGTCGTATTTGTCGTAGTTGAGTGAGTTCTTTGCCAATTTCTACCGCTTTGTCCAGAACCACTTCATAACTCGCCCAAGTCTGTTGTTCTAGTAGGAGATTCGGTAATCCTTGATTAGTATTGTTATTGCCTCGCACGTTGCGGAGGTAATCGTCGAGTTCTTGTACTTTGAGCAAATCTAAAACTCTTTGTGCTTCGAGGATTCGGTCTTGTTTGAGGAGAAGGTTAGCAAGATGACGATATACATTATTAGGAGATGTTTGAGAACAAGCGTTTTGTCTTGCACTGGGTAAGACTTGCAAATTTTTACGAAAGGCTTCAGTGATACTAACAAATTGTTTGTAAAAGATAATTGCTAATTCCGGTTGATTTTGTGCTTCCAACACAGAACCAATGGTATTGAGAGCAGTAGCTTCTTGAGAGCGTGAAGTGTAGGTATCGCCCTTAGACGAATCGCCGATTTCTCTGTAAGTTGCTAGAGCCTGCTGAAAGGATTCTAAAGCTTGAGGGTACTGTTTTAGTGCGACGTAAGACCACCCAATATTATCGAGAGTAGAGAGTTCTTCCCTGCGTGAAGCGTAGCTACCGCTGCTGTTACGATCGCCCATTTCTCTGTAAGTTGCTAAAGCCTGCTGGAAATAGTCCAAAGCTTGGGTATGCTGTCCCAGATCCGTGTAGCTCCATCCAATTAGCCTGGAGATAAACGCCTCCTGCTTGCGGTTACTCCCTTTCCGCTCGACCTCCAATGCCTTCTGAAAAGACTGTGCTGCCTCTGGCAACTGATTGTTCCTAAGCTGCTGCAACCCTTCTACAAGCAGGCGAGCCACTGCTCGATCGGAGATAGGTGTTTCTTCAGCGAGACTCCTGCGACTATAAACCTTCTGAAGGCTTTGGAGAGTTCTTTCTTCTCCTGTGCGATCGCAGGAGTCTCTTCTAATTACCCAAGCCTGCTGGTAGTATTCCAAGGCTTGGGAGTACTGTTTCAGGTTTTCATCATAAACCTTCCCAATATTGTTGAGAATGCGGACTTCTCTTGTAAGGTCGCCAAGTTCTGTATAAATGGCTAGAGCCTGCTGAGAGTATTCCAAACCTTGAGAGTACTGTTTTGAGTCGAAGTAAAACTCCCCAATTTCGCTGAGAGTGTAAGCTTGTTTCTTGCGAGCGCCGAGTTCTGTGTAAATCGCTAGAGCCTGCTTGAGGTATTCCAGCCCCTGAGAAGACTGTCCCGACTCTAAGTAAAAATCCCCAATTTCCTCGAAAGTCTCGGCTTCTGACTCGCGAGCGCCAAGCTCTCTGTAAATGGCTAGAGCCTGCTGAAAGTATTTCAAAGCCTGAATAGGTTGTTCTGCTTGAGCGTAGATCGATCCGATTCTTCTAGTTATAGTAGCCTCGCCTGCACGGTCGCTACGCTCTCGATATTTCTCCAATGCCTGTTGCAGGGACTGTAACGCTTCTTGAAATTGACCGTCTTCAACCTGCTCTAAGAGGCGTTCTGCTTCTGCCTCGCTGAGAATGGCTACTCCACTTTGAGCGAGCTGAACCCTGCGAATATTCTCAAGATAAGCAGCTTCTCTCCTACGATCGCCGAGTTCTCTATAGATTTCCAGACCCTGTTGGAAGTATTTCAAAGCCTGAGAGGGCTGTTTTAGATCGTGAAAGTAAATCCACCCGATGCTGCCGAGAGTGGAGGCTTCTGCCTTGCGCTCTCCCATATCTGTGTAAATAGCTAAAGCCTGCTTGAGGTATTCCAGCCCCTGAGAGGACTGTCCCGATTCCAAGTAAAACTCCCCAATTTCCTCGAAAGCCTCGGCTTCGTCCTCGCGAGCGCCAATCTCTCTGTAAATGGCTAGAGCCTGCTGGAAGTATTCCAAAGCCTGAGTATGTTGTCCTACCTCACCGTAGATCGAACCAATCTCTAAAGTTGTAGACGCTTCCTCTGCACGGTCGCCAAGCTTTCGATAAATATCCAATACCTGTTGAAAGGTCTGTGATGCTTCTCGAAATTGACCGTTTTTGAGCTGCTGCTCACCCTGCTCAAAGAGCTGCTCGTAGAGGCGTTCTTCTTCTGCGGTTTTAGGAATGGCTGCTCCACTTTGAGCGAGCTGAACCCTGCGAATATTATCGAGATAAGCAGCTTCTTTTTGGCGATCGCCGAGTTCTCGGTGGATTGCTAGACCCTGCTGGAAGGACTCCATAGCCATAGGGTACTGCTCTAAGTCAAAGTAAGACCAGCCAATATTGCCGAGAGTGTAGGCTTCTTTTTGGCGATCGCCAATTTCTCTATAAATGGCTAGAGCTTGCTGAAAGTATTCCAAAGCCTGGGTATGTTGTTCTACGTTCCTGTATATCGATCCAATTCTTCTAGTTATGGCAGCCTCCTCTGCACGGTTGCCACGCTCTCGATAAATCTCCAACACCTGTTGAAAAGTCTGTGAAGCTTCTCGAAGTTGACTGTCTTTTAGCTGCCGACGACCCTGCTTAATGAGGCGATCTACTTCTGCCTTATCAAGGATAGGTACTCCACTTTGAGCGAGCTGAACCCTACGAATATTCTCAAGATAAGCAGCTTCTCCTCTACGATCGCTGAGTTCTCTGGAAATTGCCAGAGCTTGCTGGAAGGCATCCAAAGCCTGAGAGTACTGTTTCAACTCAAAGTAAGACTTTCCAATATTGCCAAGAGTCGAGCCTTCTCTCCTGCGATCGCCAATTTCTCTGGAAATGACCAAAGCGGCTTGAAATTTCTGCAAAGCTTCTCGAATTTGACCTCTATTTAGTAACTGAACTCCCTCTTTGTTCAGCTGTAACGCCTCAGCCTTTCTGTCTTGGGTCGTTTGCGCCTGTACCGCAAGAGGCTCAAACTTCAAGGTAAGCGGTAAAAGGGGAGATGTCAGCGAAAGCAGTAAAGTAGCAGTGGCAAGGCTGAGAGATTTGAGACAGTAGTGCATTGGCAAATTCTCCAGCAGCTGATTTATAGATTTGGTCGCTCCATCATCTATATCTTTATCTGAACCGGAGTTATGCAAAAATCTAATTGGTCGCTAAGGGCCTTGCAGAATAGAGTTGGAATAGAGCGATCGCATTCTTCACCGATTTCATTTCAGTAGTGCGATCGCATTCTTGCTTTACCTATCAGCGTTGCTTAGATATTGCTCTAATTGCGCTGTCCGCTGTTTTGTTACTTCTGCAAGGCAACTGCTATAAATCATCGGTTCCATTGTTCCGCCTGCAAATTCAGTTCTTTCATAAGTACAACTAGCATCTCTAAACTTGATCCAAGCTTGCTGCGCTGAAATTAATTTCTGTCGCCGCGAGCTTTGCAATCTTGGTAGGAGTTGTTTGTATATTTGGTTCAACTTTTTATCTGCATTTTGGTAATCTATTCCAGCGCAAGCATTCATTTCTCCTTGAGTCTGAGGATTGTTGCAGTTAGGTCGTTGAGCTAGGCGGATTCCCGATACATCTGGTGTTGCGTTTGCATTTGTCACCGCCGCAGTACCTAAACTGAGCAAAGCTGCCACACCTACAATTGCGGGTAATAACTTATTCATGGTCAAATCTTGAATTCTGTGTAGCCAATAACATAGCAAAAAGGTCATAGCAACAAAGTGAAATGCGATCGCTCTTGATGAGCATCGGCTAGCATTGGCAAATGACGACTCCTGTTAGACCTATTAATCTATTTGAGTACGAAAGGCTAGCCAACCAGCACCTCTCTCAGATGGCGCTGGATTACTACGCTAGCGGTGCTTGGGACGAAATCACGCTGCGGGATAATCGAGCAGCCTTTGAACGCTACAAACTCCGTCCTCGGATGCTGGTAGATGTCAGCCAGCGAGATTTAAGTACCACGATCCTCGGTCAATCTCTACAACTGCCCATTCTCATCGCGCCGATGGCGTTTCAGTGTTTGGCGCATCCAGACGGTGAAATTGCTACTGCCAAAGCTGCGGCAAAAATGGGAACCGCGATGGTATTGAGTACCTTAGCAACCAAAAGTATAGAAGAAGTTGCCAGCGTCGGGAATCAGACACCGCAGTGGTTTCAGTTGTATGTGCATCGCGATCGCGCCCTTACCCGTGCTTTGGTAGAACGCGCCTATGCTGCCGGTTTCCAAGCGCTGTGTCTGACAGTTGATGCGCCTCTGCTGGGTAAGCGAGAGCGAGATACGCGAAATCAGTTTGTTTTGCCGTTGGGAATGGAACTGGCTAATTTAGCCACTTTGACAGATTTGAAAATTTCCTATAAACCCGGCGAATCGGGTTTATTTGCCTATTTTTTAGAGCAACTGAACCCAGCACTGACGTGGAAGGATTTGGAGTGGTTGCAATCCTTGTCGCCTTTACCATTGGTGGTGAAAGGGATTCTGCGAGGAGACGATGCGCTTCGGGCGGTGGAACATGGAGCCAAAGCGGTGATTGTTTCTAATCACGGGGGCAGACAATTGGATGGAGCGATCGCTACGATTGATGCTCTGAGTGAGGTGGTTGCGGCTGTGGGGGACACCGCAGAAGTTCTGGTGGATGGCGGTATCCGTCGCGGCACTGATGTCCTCAAAGCCCTGGCATTAGGAGCAAAAGCCGTATTGTTAGGACGCCCCGTGTTGTGGGGATTAGCAGTAGGGGGAGAGGCGGGTGTCGGGCACGTACTGGAGCTTTTGCGAGATGAACTTGATTTAGCGATCGCTTTGAGTGGCTGCGCTAAGTTACAAGACATTGATCCCAGTTTAGTGGTGCGGTTGTAGGAATCGTTGGTATTGCGCTTGCTGATGAGAAGATGCGATCGCGCCTTTAAGACAGCAAATTCGCTGTATGTGACTAGGATCACCCAGTTCAGAAAACAAGATCACATTTTCTCCGGCATGTCAATCACCTAATGTTAGATAAAAACTATTCATATTAGTAGTATCAGAATTTTATGCGCTAATTTATCTGCTGTGGGGGGGAGTTTGAGATGCTGGAAAAACTAATGGTAGCCGCGACTCTAACATTCTCTCTCAATGTATTTTTGGGACATAGCTGGTCAACTGCCCCTCAAATGGCATCAGAACTCAACTTGCAAGAAACCGCATCGCAAATCATCAGCCTCTTACCTCGCCCAAATACTCACACTCCAGAGAATGGCAGCGGTTCTAATTCTGTACGATAAAGCTTGATGTTTTCCCGAATGGTTTATGCTGGGGAAAATAGAGAGCTACCGCTGCACAACTCGATATGAAACCCCAAATCGCCGCAACAGCAGCACTGCTGACGACACTTTCCCTTGCTGCTCCTGTAAAAGCTGAAAACGTCGAACATACTAGACAGTTATTAGCGACTAAACAGTGTTCGCAGTGCAACCTCAGTGGTGCGGGTCTAGCTTTAGCTGACTTATCAGGAGCTAATCTTACTGGCGCTGATTTGAGCCGTGCTAATCTTAGTCGTGCCAACCTGAGTGGAGCCGACCTCAGAGGTGCAAATCTGAGCGGGACTTCTCTATTTGGCGTCAATCTGAGCGGTGCGAACTTGACGGGTGCGAACCTGGCAGGTGCCGACCTAAGAGAAACTTTTCTTGTTAATGCAAATTTGGCAGGTGCTAACATCAATGGTGCTAATTTGCAGGCGGCTATTGGCATCCCTAGCTACGCAGCCACGCCTGAAGATTTCTACGCATGGGGTGTAGCAGAGGGTCAAAAAGGAGACCAACAAGGGGCAATCGATCATTTCAACCAATCGCTGGCTCTTAAGCCCAACTTTGCCCCCGCATATCTAGCCAGAGGAGTGGCGCGTTATCAAATGGGCGATCGCTCCGGAGCCGTTCTGGATTCTCAGAAAGCTTCCGAACTCTTTACCATCCAGGGAAATATTCAAGGCTATCAGACTAGCCAAGTTTTCATTAAAGAGCTGACAACACCTTTGCAGGAAGCGGGTAGCAGCGGCGGAAATTTGGCGAATTTCCTAGGAGGTATTGGTAGCTTACTACTCCGATTGCTTTTTTAATTCTGCTAGGGTGGGTTAAAATCCCTGCCCAGTATTTACGAGTCAGTTTATGACGATATCCAGTAATTTGTGGCAGGAAAATCAAGATTTAGTGCAAGCCTGCCTCAAGCATCCTTTTGTCCAAGGCATTGCCGACGGCACGCTACACCAGGAGCGATTTGCTTACTATGTGGGGCAAGACGCCTTTTTCTTAGAAGCTTTTGCCCGTGCCTATAGCATTGCTGCGGCTAAAGCTCCCGACACGCAGGGATTTAATACGTTTCATTCCCTAGCTGGGGGCGTTTTAGATGAACTTTCCCTTCATCAAGGCTATGCAGATGAGTGGGGAGTCAACCTGCAAGCAGTAGAACCGGGAGCTGCTACACGCCGCTACACCGACTTTTTATTAGCAACAGCTTGGAGTTCGGAGGTTGGTCTAATTGCTGTGGCAATGGCACCCTGTATGCGTCTGTATACTTTCTTAGGTCAGCAGATAGCTCAGAGTGGAATAAAAGACCATCAATACACTAACTGGATTCGCACTTATAGCAGTGAGGAATTTGAGCAACTAGCTCAGAAATTAGAAAAGCTGGCTGATCGTTATGCCTCTACCACAGCATCTTTGAAATCAACTTACCGCTATGCGATGTTGTGCGAACGAGACTTTTTTCAAGCTGCCTGGGAGGCTATTGATTTAAAAATCTAGATTTCAATTGATAGCAATTCTCGATTGGATGCAGTACAGTTTCACCCTATCTCTGTGTCTTCCCGCTCACCCAGAAGGGTTTAATATTCCCTCCCCTCTCCGTGAAGGTCGAGGGGTTGGGGGTGAGGTTCCGAGTTGAAAAGCAGTGCGGGTTAAGAAGATGTTTCTAAATATTATTGCAAGAATTCTATTTTTATCCCTTGATTTTATCTTTGATTTGCTGCCACAAGCTTTTTTTCTTCTGAGTAAATGCTACTTGAGCTGGTTTAGGTTCATTCAGATAACGATAGTGTTCCCAAATATCCCAATACGAACCACCTGGCTCTAAACGGACGCCCGCCCAGTGTACAAACTTCAGAGGTTGGTTAACTTTTGGATCGACTAATTTATAGCCTTCCTGCTTAAAATGCGGGCTTCCTGCCCAATTTCCAGGCCCCTTCCCGTTTTCTCGAACAATATTAAATCGTCGAGGCATTCGCTTTAATATGAGATAATTAAGAATCGTTTGGTCGGAGTTCAAGACATAAAAATATTCAGGATGAGATGCACAGAACTCAAAAGTATTTTGCAAATCTTGTTGAGTAATTAGGTTTTTCTTGGAACCCCAAAAACCACTATTGAAAACATCTTTCAATTCGTCTTCAGAGAAAATTTCTGTGATTTTGGGTGTAAAAACTTGTTTAATGCCTCCTGTGTATTGATAATCACAGCAGATAAAATCATTGTTTGCAAGATAATTAAGATTTTCTATGATTTTTTCAAATACAACAATATCAGTATCAATATATAGAAATTCATCGAAAGGGCCAAACCAACAGGCTAACTTGCGAAGCAAATTGGGTCTATCTAAAAGGTTGTCACCACAGGTCTGCTTGACTAAATCATCTATCTTTTCTAATAACTGTAAATCTTCGTATATTTTTACCCCATGAGACTTAGTAATAATATCAGCGATCGCTTGATACTGATTGTTATAGGGAATCATCACAATCGGACTATCAGCATCATAAGCACGAATGCTATTCAATAGCGCGATCGCATTATCAATGACGCGATCGTTAGCAAGAATATAGATACCACGACTCATTCAAATATCCTCAACTGGTGAATCCAATTTTCTTTAAAACTCTTTTGGCTAAACTTGGAGCCTGATTGTAAGGTGTCGGTTTGGTTGTAAACTTGGGGCGCTTCTCTGGTTCGTGAAGATAGCGATAATACAAGAAAATATCCCGATAGGGAAAATCAATATTTTCTCCCTCACTAATCCGAGAAAACAATTTTGATGACAGCCCAATATAGTGTAGATAGGTTAGTCGTTTGCCTCGATCGTACAGAATATTATCCCTAGCTTCAAAATGGGGAGAAGTAACCGCGTTTCCAGTCTTTTTGTCGTCAGGTAAATGCAGCGCCAAGTTATAAACTGGAATCTCGCCTCTCATCGTCATATAGTTAAGAACTGATTGGTTAGGCGCTGGCATAAATAAAATTTCTGCCTCGCCTTCCTCAAGCTTGGATACTAACCAATCTCTTTGTTCCTGGGGAAATAACCCTCGCTTCCCGGCGTACATTCCGGCACAAAATATCTCTGTGCTAAGCCGGTTTTTATCAACAATTTCTAATAATTTTGGTGACTGGAGATTAAAGATATGATTGGGGGATTTATACTGAAAATCATAAACTACAAAATCATTGTCATTTAATTTATCAAAGATAATTTTTAAGGAATCCATGACTACGATATCGGCATCTAAGTAGATAAACCTTTCAAAAGGGCTATCCGCATCAAAGGCGCAGTATCGCCGATTCATGCCTATACGATTAACACCGGGGATTCCTTGTTCTTGCCAAGTCTTTAAAGCAGTTGGATGAGCTGCCCATACCCGTTTAGAAAAATCTTCCCAACGAGCAAACAAGTTAACATCATCCAGCAAGGTTACATTTTCCCGATTAGCGATTTCCGCGCGAACTCGATCTACTCGATTATCATAGGCAATAACGCAGACTGGGATTTCTTTACCGACATTGGCTTCTATGCTATTTAATAGAGCAACGAGTTGGTCGTAGACTACATCATTCGCTAGTGTATAGATGCCGTCTGTCATATAAAAATCCTCAGCAGGTTAATTTGAATAATACATTAAAATCTTTTTAGGAGCTTCCTGATGTCTAAAACACAAAGGCAGAATTAATGTCAATTGCTAGCTGTTCACTGTGGATTTTGGTAGCGCGAACCGATCTGCCGTTCATGATGCACACCATTCCTCATCTAGTGAAGATGAGTAAATTCAAGTTTAGCGAACGGGTGTTGGCTGTAGATACGGCACCGCTAACGGGGGACAAAGTCGGGCGTCCAGGCATCGGTACTCTAGAACAGTTACGGGAGCGCTGCGATCGCTTACTGCGCGATGGTGTGGTAGATAAAGTAGTCGATATTGACTACTCCGGAGCCTATCACGACCGAGTATATCGCAAACATTTTGGCAGCCGCATCCGGTATACACATAACTATAAGGGCTACCCCATTTTGGGCACGATTTTTCACATTGAAGAAGCCCAAGGTGACTATATGCTTCACTATGACAGCGATATGCTGCTCCATCAGCAACCCGATTATAGCTGGGTAGAAGAGGGGATGAAGTTGATGCAACAACACCCGGAAGTGATGGCAATCAGACCGCTGACTGGGCCACCGACAGAGGATGGTAATATGTATCAACGGGTGCCCTATGAGCGGAACCCGCATGGTTTCTACACATTTAAGTTTTTCAGCAGTCGCATTTACTTAATTGACAAGAAGCGTTTCGACAAGTTACTCCCATTACCAGTGCTGTGGCGTCCTTATCGGCAAAAGATTGCCAATCGGTTGCCAGTGAGGTTACAAACGATATTGAACAATATCGCTGGTAAAGGGGCTTTGGATTCTTGGGAAGTGATGGTATCGAACCAACTGGAGGCGACGCAGTATGTCCGAGGGGTTCTCGATTCTCCGAAAGCTTGGACGGTTCATCCAAAAGACCGGGGTTCAGAATTTATCGAAGCTTTACCTAAAATAATCGAGAAGGTTGAAACAGGGTGGTATCCTCCGGAACAAGCCGGTCATTATGACCTTCAGTTGAAACATTGGCTTTGACAGAGCGTTTGAAGATTTCTTGTATTGCTTGATTTTCAAGATTTACCGTAGTTATCCATGCTTATCTCCATCCCTCATGGCTGAACAGCTTCCAACGATTTATTTTTATCTTCCCGAATCGGACTGGCCTGATAGCAACATTCCGGTGAATCCTGAAACTTATCAAGAAGTTTATAAAAGTGGTAAATGCACTGGCACGTACAACTGGATATTACAAACCTATCTTCGGCTGAAAGCTGATGGTTTTCCCTGCGAAATTGCCGGGAAAATACCTGCTGAGGGTATTGTTGTTGCGTGGACAAGTACTGTACCACCTGAGCTGCGACCGGGGCCAAAACTAATATTAGTGGTTGTTTGTGGGGATAAAGGGAAACACCGTTACGCACAGCTTCATGTTGTCCAAAATCGCCAGGAAATGCTCTATCCACACATACATGTTGGGGATAAATATCTGTTTCCAGGAGAAAAGTATTACATTCCGCATTGGCCTCAACCAGGGTTGATCCCGCGAGATCCAGCACGAGGCGATCGCTTTGAGAATGTTGCCTATCTGGGTCGTAAAGAAAATTTGGTAGTTGAACTGAGGCAACCGTCATGGCAGGAGCAGATGAATGCCTTAGGTTTGCGGTTTCAGGTAGTCAGAAACCCGATTCAATGGAACGACTACAGTGAGATTGATGCAATCGTGGCTGTACGCAGCTTTAATCGTAAAAATGATTACTACTGGAAACCAGCTTCAAAGCTTTACAATGCCTGGATTGCTGGCGTACCTGCAATTCTAGGACGATGCGAGTCTGGGTACCGATTGGAGCGCAAAAGCGAACTCGACTATCTAGAAGCGGGTTCTGTTGATGAAGTGATTTTGGCACTGAAACGTCTTCGCGATGACAAAGAGTTGCATCGTGCAATGGTTGAAAATGGTAAGCTCCGTGCGGAGGAACTACAACCCGATCAGCTCGTCAGACAGTGGCGCACCTTTTTAACAGACATAGCAATTCCAGCTTACGACCGCTGGTGTACGGCTTCAAATTCGACCAGGAAAGTATTTTTAACACGCCGTGACTTAGCCACACAAACAAAGGGAATTCGCATTCGCCTAAGCAACCTCTCACACAAAATCAGAACGATTTAAGATTTGCCTGCCGATTCCCTGAATAACGGATGGTTTTCTATACACTCTTATGACTGATAAGCTACTACCGATTTATTTTTACATTCCCCAAAGCGATTGGCCCGGCGACATACCGGAAACGATTGATACTTACTGGCAATGGTTGGATGCAAAACGCGGAATGTACAACTGGACATTGCAAACTTATCTGCGCCTCAAAGCTGATAATTTTCCGTGCGAATTGGTAGGAACCATGCCGACAGAGGGAATTGTCGTGGCGCATTGGGACTTTCTTCCACAAAGCCTACAACCAGGATCGAAGGTGCTGATTGTTTGCATTCAGGCAGACCGAGCGCAACATCCCTATGCACAGATTCATATTGTGCAAAATCCGCAAGAGGAAATGGTAGTACGTTCGGTGAAGCTTTGGGAAAGCTACTTTATGCCGTACTGGCCTCAGCCAGGGTTAATTCCCCGCAATCCCTGGAGGGGCGATCGCTTTGAGAATGTTGCCTATGTGGGTCGTGAGGAGAATTTAGCACGAGAATTGCGAGAGCCGGAATGGCAGGAACAACTCAAGGATCTAGGTTTGCGATGGGAAATCGTCAATAGTCGCGATCGCTGGAGCGATTACAGTGAAATCGACGCAATACTAGCCGTTCGCAACTTTAACCGTCATGGCGATTACAGTTGGAAACCAGCAACGAAGCTATATAACGCATGGCACGCTGGTGTACCCGCAATTATGGGTACTGATTCGGCATTCCGCGCCGAGCGCAAGAGCAAACTAGACTATTTGGAAGTAGCTTCTCTTGAGGATGCGATCGCTGCTCTCAAACGCCTGCGCGATGACAAAGAATTGCGTCATGCCATGATTGAAAATGGTCGAGTCCGTGCTGAGGAAACAAAGGCAGAAAGATTGGTAGAACGGTGGCGCAGCTTTTTAACAGAGATAGCTGTCCCAGCCTACGAACGCTGGTGTACGGCATCGAGTTTGACCCGGCAAACATTTCTGAAGCGCCGCTACCTAGCTGTCGAAACGAAAGATTTACGGCATCGTATCCGAATTGCGCGATCGCAGGTGTCTCGTCCCGTAAAATCCCTCGTGTTGCGGGTTAGAGGAGCTTGGAATTCCCGTTAAATTGAGAATAACGACAACACTCAGTAACACTTAGTGGTGCAAAGCAGCACTATTTACTGTCAATTTAATAAACTTCTAGGCAAGGCAACAAAAGCAGCTTTTTGATTGCAGATTTTATATGCCTAAATTGCCTACTAACGCCTGCTCCTGTTCATACCGTTATGGCTGATAAATTACCGCCAATATATTTTTACCTTCCCCAATCTGACTGGGTTGAGGATATGCCAAAGAGTGCCGATACTTACTGGCAAGGTTTTGGACAAGGTATATACTGTTGGACGCTACAAACTTACCTTCGCCTCAAAGCAGATGGCTTTCCGTGTGAACTAACAGGAACCATGCCTACTGAAGGAATCGTATTAGCACATCGGCGATCTTTCCCCTTTGCTTTACAGCCACAAGCAAAATTGCTGATGGTTTGTCTGAAGGCAGACTACGAGCGACATCCCTATGCACAGCTTCATGTTGTGCAAAACCCTCAAGAAGAATCGACCTTCAAAGATAGTTCCTACATTCCACTTTGGTCGCAACCAGGGTTAATTCCTCGCGATCCTGCACGAGGAGATCGATTTGAGAATGCTGCCTACTTTGGTATTACGTATAACTTAGCATCTGAACTAAAGAAGCCATCCTGGCAGGAGCATCTGAAGGCTTTAGGTTTGAGTTGGCAGATAGTGAAGTCTGAGCGCTGGAACGACTACAGTGATGTCGATGTAGTCGTAGCTGTGCGTAGCTTTGATCGCCAAGATTACACCTGGAAACCTGCCACGAAGTTGATTAACGCCTGGTGTGCTGGTGTACCGGCAATTCTAGGGACAGATTTTGCATTCCGAGCAGAGCGCCAAAGCGAACTAGACTATTTGGAAGTACCTTCCCTTGAGGATGCGATCGCTGCTCTCCAGCGCCTTCGTGACGACAAAGAGTTGCGGCGTGCCATGATGGAAAACGGTCGAGTCCGTGCTGAGAAAACACAACCGGTGAGGCTAGTTATACAATGGCGCAACTTCCTCACAGATGTAGCCGTTCCAGCCTATGAACGCTGGTGTACGGCATCAACTTGGAGCCGACAAACATTTTTGCAGCGCCGTTCCTTATCTATCAAAATAAACAGCGTGCAACATCGCATACAACTACTTGCATCAGGAAGTAAAAAAAACTAAAAACTTAAAAACTTATTTATTTAAATCAATCGAAATTACAACAAAACTCAGGGGTTTATCAATTTAAGCAGCATCGTCTGAGCGCTACAAATCGTTTACATAGACATATTCTTTGTGTTCATTTAACATTCTTCATATCTTTTTAGGGAACACATACATATCACAAGAATGAATTATTTTATCAAACTTGGACTTATCAAATCCCCTATTGTAAATTTGGAAAAGACGCTTTTAAAATCAAAGATAAAGTACAAGAACTTTTAGATTCTTGCAAAAGTTGAAAAGCGTAAGTGCATTAATGTTTTGAAGAATAACAATAGATAATTTTTATTTCATCTTAGAGCTATCTTCGAGAAATTCTAAAGTTCTGAGCAGGCGAATTGCTGACTCGTAGGCTTCTTCGGTTAATTCGCGTGACTCTTCTGTACTGTCTACCAAGTCATCAACCACTAGCTTCAGAAAACCAATCATGGGGTTCAGACGAGACCGAACTTCGTAAGAAGTTTTGACTAAAGCTTCATTAACGGCGGCTTTAATGACATTTTGAGTTGTTTCAGAGAACTGCATTGAGTACAGACGGGTATAGTAGCCGTTTTTCTTTAAAAGTTCCGCATGAGTACCGAGTTCCACAACACGACCTTTTTCCATTACAGCAATTTGATCGGCTTTTTGCACGGTGGAAAGGCGGTGAGCAATGACAACTGTTGTGCGATCGCGGCAAAGTTCATCAATCGCCTGTTGTACCAAACGCTCTGAAACCGTATCCAAAGCACTGGTGGCTTCATCTAAAATCAAGATTTCTGGGTTGCGTAACAGTGCGCGAGCGATCGCAATCCGTTGTCGTTGTCCTCCCGATAGGAGAACTCCTCGATCCCCAATGGTTGTATCAAAGCCTTGAGGTAAGTTCACAATGAATTCGTAGGCGTTGGCTCGTTTAGCCGCTGCAATTACCTCTTCCTCACTCAATTTCTCCCATGCATAGGCGATATTATTGCGGACGGAATCGTTAAATAGGAACGTATCTTGGCTGACAATGCCCATCGCTTTTCTCAGTGAGTGCATGTCAAATTCCTTCATATCTCTTCCATCTATCGTGATCCGACCCTCTGTCGGATCGTAAAATCTGGGTAGCAAATCGACCAGCGTTGACTTGCCTGCCCCGGATGCTCCTACTAAAGCAAGAGTTTTTCCTTTAGGAATCCCTAAATCTATCTTGTTTAGAATTAAATCCTCATTCCCCGGATAGGCAAAAGACACGCCCTCAAAACGAATTTCCTCTTTAAATCCGGTGTAAGGAACGCCACCATTTACCATTAATGGCTTGTTATCCCGGCGCAAGAAATCTGTCACCACTTCAACGCTGGGGGCAGAGTTGGCAAATTCGCCCCTCGCACTGTTTAACTGACCCACGAAAGGCAGTAATCGGAACAGGACAACTAGATAAGTCAGCAGTACTGCCGAGAGCGACTCCAACTGCTGTAAAAATAAAGCACGACCTAACAATACAATTGCTAATACAACAATAATTCCCGATACTTCGTTGATAGGCGCAATCGCTGCCGAGTTCGCTTGCGATTGTAATTCCGCTTGTTCGCGTTCCTTGATCAGTTCGTTTAGTCGCTGGAATTCCCGCTCTTCATTGCTAACACTTTTGATAAGCCGAATCCCAGTCAAAACTTCAAGTTGGGCACTAGAATAAGCTTTTGATGCTCTTGATACTGCCTTCCCAAATTTTTTAGAGCGCTGGATATAAAATTGATTTGGCAGTGTTACTAAAATCAATAAAACTGTAGATGCTAAGGTCAGTTGCCAAGAAATTAGTAACAATATCCAAACAAATACTAAAATTGTGACTGCTGTGATAAATAGCCGTATTAAAACGCGAATTGAACCAGCAGTACGACTAACTTCTTGTCCTAACCGATTGATGATATCTCCAACTTTCGTCTTTCCAAAATATTCAAGATCGACATCTAATAATAGCTGAATTCCTTCTTTACGAATATCGTTGACCAAGGATTTAGATAAGTAGCTACCGACTAGAGAGCTTATATAGCTAGTCACATTTTTTAGAATAATGGCTAGTAATACTGCCGCAGTCATTGCGATGAGACGGTTTTCTCCAGTAAAACCGTCAAACACGGATAGCATTCTCCGAATCAGGGGGGGACCTCCGGTTAAATTCAGCTGATTCTGCCCTAAAAAGTCCAGCACTACCGGCACAATTAAGGTTGTACTGACTCCATTAAATAGAGCGCCGGAGAAGCCCAGAATAACCGTCGCGATGACTAAGACGGGATACCGTAACGCAAATTGTAGAAGTAACTTATTAGAGTTTGAAAACATACTTTCTTTTCTGCTACGAAGCGAGCTTCACTTGATTGATAGTCTAAACTTTTCCAGCTAGTTGCAAATCTTTAATCACATCAGATAGTATAGATGCCATTGTCTCAGTACTATAGTGGGATATACATCTTTCTCTTGCTTTTATACCCTGCTGATTTGCTTCATCTAAATGCTCCAATATCCATTGGATTTTTTCAGCAATTTCTTCTGGAGATTCAGGAGCAACCAGATAACCTGTGCCGCCTAGAATTTCTGGAATATCGCCAACGTAAGTAGACAGAATTGGCTTTGCCATTGCCATTCCATCTGTTAATTTGAGCGGGAACTGAGCCTGTGCGGCAGGGGTATCTCGTTGGGGAACAACCACAATATGGGCAGCGGCTACCACAGCAGGCATTTCTGAAACTGGATATTTTGGTAGTTTGATAATCCAACGCTCCCACTGTTGCATTAATTGATTATCGTAGGCATCGTATGGACTTCCCCCAACAATTACAAGTCTAAGGTCTGGCTGATTCAGCCGGTCTAGTGCTGCTAAGACATCTTCAAGACCTTTGTACGGTCGTGGCGCTCCTGGAAACATTAAAATACGGTAGCCTGCGAGACCATAACGGATTCTACTTGCTTCAGAATCGAATTGGCTAGGATCAAAAAGAGTAGTATCTTTACCATTCGGTAAATATACACCTCCAAAGCGATCTTTCAAGAATTGAGTGTGTAATGTAATCGTATCGGCATAAGATACCAAGCTTTCCATCCACTGCAAATAAAGAGGGTGATCTGGATATCTTAATGCCCCATCAGGCTTCAAAGTATCTCTATAAAATTGCTTTAAACTGGGACGATATTTCCATTGCTCGCCTCCATGCCAACTGAGTTCCCAGTCATCTATATCTAAAATAATAGGACAACGAGCTGTTATTTTCTTAATGATAGATAATCCGAAACTTGTAGGTTTCAGTTTTACGGCGTATATAATATCTCCATCAATTTGTTTTATGAGTTTTTGAGCGGCTTTTATAAAACCTGAATGATAAGCGCAAGGAATAGCAACAATTGGTATGTTCGATTGAGCGACTTCTAGTGATTCTTCACCAAAAACAAAACCAAAAATTTTTACTTCATGGTTAAGTTTCTTTAAGGCTTCATATAGCAAAAACGTACGAACAGCCCCTCCCCATCTTCCTGCACCACTAGCGGATAGATCGCTTACAATCAATGAAATTTTTAATTTTTTGTTTTGCTGTAAATCCACAAATTTCTAGTTAAATTTAGATAGTTGAACATAGAATAAGCGAGTAATAGTACAGTCTAACTGAAATAACCAATTTAATCCTTTCTAGAGACTGACTTCATTCTTTATCAGTATAATGGGTGAAGTTAAAATATCAAGAGACTGGAATAAATGTATGTAGAAAAAAACAATGGTAAGTAAATCAGCTAGTAGGGTTCGGTGTCTGTTCGGCATTCCCATCTGCTAAAAAAGAATTGAAGAAGGTCTAGTCAACAAACTTTAGATGACCCGTTTGGATATTGTCAAAGATGCGATTAAGCTGGCGACGTTCTTCGTCTGTCACTAGGTAATCAGAAAGAATAGCCGTTGTCAGATGCAGATACTCGCTTCGGGTCAACTGACCGGCTGACAGGATACGGTCTACCATTTGTTGAATCTGTAAGTTTGACTGGCGTTCTCGTGTCCATGCCATAGGTGGTTAGTGACTCCTCAATTTTCGCCGATTATTTGGTGGTGTCTACTGTCTATTTAAGATTATCTGTTTGCCGTTCGTTGGCATTTGTCTAAAGTTTCTGTAAGAATAATGTTAAGAAATGATAAAGTCTTGTCCCATTGGGACACTCCCTTACAGAGGCAGTGGTAAATGCAGGTTGACCGAATTCCGGTACTTTCTGACAACTACATCTTTTTGCTGCATGACCCGACTCAGAAGATAGCAGCGGTTGTAGACCCCGCTGAAGCTCAGCCGGTACTGCAACGCTTGCAAGAAATTGACGTGCAGTTGGTAGCAATTTTCAATACTCACCATCATAGCGATCATGTGGGCGGAAATCGGCAGCTGATGCAACGCTTTCCGGATGTCTGCGTGTATGGGGGGGCTGAGGATAAAGGGAGAATTCCTGGGCAACAGGTGTTTTTGCAGGAGGGCGATCGCGTCGAGTTTGCCGGTAGAATTGGCGAAGTTTTCTTTGTTCCCGGACATACCCGCGCCCACATTGCTTACTACTTCCCGCCAGCAACTGCTGAGGAAACGGGCGATTTATTTTGTGGTGACACCTTGTTTGCCGGTGGCTGTGGCAGGCTGTTTGAAGGTTCACCCACTCAGATGGTGTCAAGCTTGAGCAAGCTCAGGGCTTTACCGGATACTACCCGCGTTTGGTGCGCTCATGAATACACTCTGAAAAACCTCCAATTTGCTCTCACCGTCGATGGGGAAAATCCAGATTTACAATCCCGCTATGCTGAGGTCAAAGACGCCCGCAGTCGTTTGGAGGCAACGGTGCCATCGAAGCTAGGAGTAGAAAAGCGCACGAATCCATTTTTACGCTGGGACACTCCGACGCTGCAATCAGCAGCGAACAGCCAAGATCCAGTGCAGGCTTTTGCTCGGCTGCGGGGGATGAAAGATCGGTTTTAGGATTCTGTACCCCGGCAAACAGATAGGCATTCGCTGAATTCAGATTTTATATTGCGATCGCTCAACATATTTTCGTAGTATGGAGTGTTCTACCCCACGATTAATTTTCTTTTGTCTGTAGCAGAAAAAAAACTATGGCGAAGCGCGTGCAATTAGTTTTGAATCAAGATGTCAGCAAGCTAGGAAAAAGCGGTGACTTGGTTGAAGTCGCTCCCGGCTATGCTCGGAATTATCTAATTCCCCAAAAACTGGGGATTCCTGCCACTCCCGGCTTGCTCAAGCAAGTCGAACGGCGCAAGGAAAAAGAGCGGGTGCGCCTGTTGGAAGAAAAACAGCAAAGCCTTGAGCTGAAGACTGCCATAGAAGCCGTGGGCAGCTACACCATCGCCAAGCAGGTGGGTGAAGAAAATGCTATTTTCGGTACTGTCACGAGCGCAGAAGTGGTGACAGCGATTCTCCAAGCCACTGGGAAGGAAATCGATCGCCGGACGATCAGTCTTCCCGATATTGGTGAGACGGGCACCTACAAGGCAGAGATCAAGCTACACCCTGAAGTTAGTGCAGTTGTGCAAATTCAGGTTGTGCCCAGCTAATCGGAGCGCCTTGTCTGAAAACTTGAGTCACCGCCACAACGGTTTGACCAATATTTGCCTGCCAGGGAAGGGGGTTGAGTGAAGCAGGAGTGCGATCGCTTAACCCCCGTTATCATAGTCATGGTCTGAATCTTTCTGAGAACGGCCTTGTTATGGCTAACGAACTAAATTTCCAAGGCAAAAACGCTAACGAAGCGATGTCGTCCTTGGCGAATCGCTTACCCCCCCAAAACATTGAGGCCGAAGAAAGTATTTTGGGAGGTATTTTACTAGATCCGGAAGCCATCGGTCGGGTTGCCGATATCCTCCTGCCAGACGCATTTTCAATTAACGCTCACAAGGCAATCTATCGCGCCGCCCTTGCCTTAAGCAGTCAAGGCAAACCCACAGATTTGATGAGTTTCACTACTTGGCTGTATGACAGGAGCGAACTTGACAAAGTGGGCGGACAGAGTAAGTTAGCCCAACTGGTAGATCGCACCGTGTCTGCTGTCAACATCGACCAGTATGCAGCACTGGTGATGGATAAATACCTGCGCCGCAAGCTAATTCAAGCAGGCGGCGAGATTTCTCAGTTGGGTTATGAGACAGCGACCGAGCTGGAAACGATTCTCGACCAGGCGGAACAGAAAGTTTTTAGTCTCACCCAGGATCGCCCTCAGCAAGGTCTGGTACCGATTTCCGACACCCTAATCAATACGTTTCAGGATATTGAAATCCGCCATCAGGATCTCGCCCTCCCCGGTCTTCCCTGTGGCTTCTATGACCTCGACGCGATGACTGGTGGTTTTCAGCGTTCTGACTTGATTATCGTGGCGGGAAGACCGTCTATGGGGAAAACGGCTATCTGTTTGAATATTGCTCGAAATATCGCTGAATTTCATAAATTGCCCGTCGCTGTTTTTAGCCTGGAAATGTCCAAAGAACAGCTGGTGCAGCGGATGCTGGCTAGCGAGGCAGGAATTGAAAGTAACCGCCTGCGGGCTGGGAGAATTAGTCAAAATGAGTGGGAACCGCTTTCGCACGCCCTAGGCACCCTCTCGGAGATGCCCATCTACATTGACGACACGCCCAATATGACGGTGATGCAGATGCGATCGCAAGCTCGTCGTCTCCAGGCAGAACAGCATGGAGAATTGGGATTAATTCTCTTAGATTACTTGCAATTAATGGAAGGAGCCAGTGACAATCGGGTGCAAGAATTGTCTAAAATGACGCGAAGTCTCAAAGGTTTAGCCCGCGAACTCAACGTCCCGATTATTGCCTTATCCCAGCTCAGTCGCGGCGTCGAAGCCCGTAACAATAAGCGCCCGATGATGTCAGATTTACGTGAAAGTGGAAGTATTGAGCAAGATGCTGACTTAATCATCATGCTTTATCGGGATGAATACTATAACAATGACACGCCTGACCGAGGCATTGCAGAGATTATTATTGCAAAACATCGCAATGGCCCAGTAGGGACTGTAAGGCTATTATTCGATCCGCAATTTACACGCTTTCGTAATCTGGCTTCTTCCAATCGCTGAGGATGGAACTCACGATAGGGGTTCTCAGTGGAGTGCAATGTAGTGAGTGCAATATATCCACTCGCAACCTTACCTCTAAGCCATCTCCGCTTTTGGGGTGAAACAGGGTGGTTTTAATTAATCTACTTCACCTTGTTTTGTTTCATGACGAATTAAGAGTAGTGAGTAATTTTTACTCACTACTCTTGAGCCATGACCGACTTGAAAAGAGAGCTAATCGCCTTTAAAGAGACAGGACTTTAGCAACTGTCTGCACATCCTTATCGCCGCGTCCAGAGCAGTTGATGACAATGCGGGGATTGCCAGTCAGTTGAGGGCAGAGAATATCCAGGTAAGCGATCGCGTGAGACGTTTCCAACGCTGGAATAATTCCCTCTAGCTGCGACAACTGCCGAAACGCTACCAAAGCCTCTTGGTCAGTCACGCTGTAGTATTCAGCCCGACCTTCATCCTTGAGATAACTATGCTCCGGGCCAACGCCGGGATAATCTAGACCAGCGCTTATAGAATGCGCCTCCACCACTTGACCATCCTCATCTTGCAGCAAATAGCTCATCGCCCCGTGCAAAACTCCCACCCGTCCCTTAGTAAGCGTGGCAGCGTGTTTCTCGGTATCAACACCCTCACCAGCCGCCTCAATTCCAATCAGCCGGACTGATGGGTCTTTCACAAACTCGTAGAAGAGTCCCATCGCATTTGAGCCACCACCGACGCAAGCTAGGAGAATATCCGGCAAACCGCCCCATTTCTCCATCGCTTGAGCGCGAGTTTCCTGACCAATTACTGCATGGAAGTCGCGCACCAACATCGGATAAGGGTGAGGGCCTGCAACCGAACCTAAGATGTAGTGAGTCGTTTCTACATTCGTTACCCAATCCCGAATGGCTTCCGACGTGGCATCTTTAAGCGTTCCGGTTCCCGCCGCCACAGGGCGCACCTCTGCCCCCATCAGCCGCATCCGGAACACATTCAGCGATTGCCGTTCCATATCCTGGACGCCCATATAAATGACGCAATCCAGACCAAATCGAGCGCAAACCGTGGCTGTAGCGACGCCATGCTGTCCGGCACCCGTTTCTGCAATAATCCGCTGCTTGCCCATTCGCTTCGCCAACAATACCTGAGCCAAAGCATTGTTGATTTTGTGGGCACCCGTATGGTTCAAATCTTCCCGCTTCAGATAAATTTGCGGCCCTGTACCATCTGGCTTTGCATGGTGAGCCGTCAAACGTTCGGCAAAATAAAGGGGGCTGGGGCGACCTACATAATCCCGCAGCAATCCTTGAAGTTCTTGCTGGAAATCGGGTTCAGCTTGGTATTTCTGAAAAGCAGCTTCCAACTCACTCAGCGCTGGCATCAACGTTTCCGGCACGTACTTGCCGCCAAATCGTCCAAATCGCCCTAATGCGTCGGGTTGTTGTGCAGAAGCGTTAGCAGTTTCTTGGGAATCCGGAGAAATGGGAGTACGTGTCACAGCAAATTGTGGGAATTACAACACAAACTTCATTATAGTTTCGATGAGTTTATCCAAAACAAAATTACTGGGCTGGAAGGTTCTGGTGTCTCGGAGATAGAGTAGGACTGGGAGGAGCAGCCGTTGAGATAGGAACTGGAGTGGCATTTGAAGACGGCGGCGACTGGTTTGATTTTGGCGGCGAGATTTAACAAATTCGCTAAAATTGCCCTACAGGGTAGACAGGTGCGCTCTTACAGATGTATCTCACACTTTCATTGAGAACTGCTATATCTAAATAAGTTACGGGCAAAACTCGCACCCAAATTTAGAGAGATTTCCGGCTCCTCCTCGATCTAAATCTGTTCTTGAATAACTTTTACCCGACTCACTGTTATGTCTTCTTCCAAGGGCAAAGCATCCAGTTCTAAAACACCCGCTCAAAATCGCGTTATCTACTCGGAATTCGGAAACACCGATAATTCAGATGCCTTAGAACGACCCGTACCAGAACTACCCCCCAATCAGCAAAACCTCAAGGTTCAGGCATCTCGGAAAGGAAGAAAAGGCAAAACTGTTACTGTAATCAGTGGCTTTCAGGTAAAACCAGAAACACTGGAAGCCCTAGCGAAACAGTTGAAAGCTCAGTGCGGCACGGGGGGCACAGTGAAGGAAAATGCGATTGAAATTCAGGGCGATCATACTCAGAAACTCGTCCAAGTTCTCGCAACTTTGGGCTACAAAGCGAAAATCAGTGGCGGCTGACTTTAGTTGGAAACAGGATGAAATGCTAGAAATCAAAGTACGGATCTAGGATTATCAATTGCTCTCTAGATGGGAGTGGAAAAACACCGATAATCGCCGGTTTAGTCAGCTTGAATAAGGCACATTTCTCAGGAAGGTTGTGCTTCAGTAACAGTCGAAGGCTTCAGCGGCAACGACACTGTAAAGCAAGTGTAATTGGCAGCACTTTCTAGATGAATCGTGCCTCCTAAATTGGCAACCAATTTCTGTACCAGCGCCAGTCCCAAGCCAGTCCCGCCTTGCTTCCAGGGATCGGAGTTGGGAATCCGGTAAAACTTTTCAAATACTCGTTCGCGCTCGCTGGCTGGAATTTCCACGCCAGTATTTATTACGCTCACTTCCATCTTATCTGCGACGCTACGTGCTTTTACTGCAATCCGTTCGGCTGATGGCGTGTACTTGCAGGCATTGTTGAGTAACTCGCTGAATATGCGTCCTAAACTGGTGCGATCGCAAATTAAGGGAGGCAGTTCGGACTCAAGGTGAATTTCTAAGTGGCGATCGCGTTCTTGGGCTGGCTTTTGAAAAGTTTCTACAATTGTGGGAAGCCAATCTTCTAGCTGAATGCTTGTCAGTACCAAAGGCTGAATCTCTGCATTGATTCGCTGCCACTCTAGTAGATCGTTGATCAAGTTGGTTTCTCGCTCGCATTCGTTATGCAAAATATGGAAGTAGCGAGCCACTTTGTTTCTTTCTGCGGGCGGCTTCGAGAGTTCTGCAAACAGTCCGTGGTCTTTATTCAAGGCAATCCCCAACATCTGAATCGCCATTTTCATGTTGGCAACTGGCGATCGCAATTCATGGGGAACGGTACTGAGAAAGTCATCTTTGAGGCGATTCAGCTTTTCCAGTTCTGCGACTTGCGTTTGTGCTGCTTGGTAGAGTCGAGCTTGTCGAATTGCGATCGCGCATTGAGACGCCACTTGCTGCACAAGCTGGATTTCTAGCTCGTTGAAAGCTTCTTCCTGCCGCTTAAATAACCAGAGATCCCCAAATACTGCTTGGCTATCAAAAATCGGACAAGCTAGGATAGCCACCGATCCTCGAATCTCAGGGATTAGGTAACAAAACTGGAAATACTGACCTTTCAGTAATTGAGCATCGTCTTGAAAAAGGTCAGAAATTGTGACGACTTTTCCTAGTGCCGATGGCAATCCTTGGGTGTATTCGTGAGCGATTGTTGCCGTGGTTTGATTGGCATCGTATAAAGCTGTATCGCAGCCTTCAATCCCCAACACTAACGTTAATTCTTCGACAGCCGTTTGCAAAATATGGTTTTCGTCGAGGCTATCACGAACTTTGTCAGTAATGCGTTTAAGCATTGCTTCAAAGTCAAGGATCTGTTGCAAGTGGATTGTGCGATCGCGATTGAGCTGGTCGTGGGGTTGCTCGTGCAGCGTTTTTTGCAACCTCGTATCCCTTACCCCGCTATCATTTTGGGCAATTTTTCCCTCAACCTGATTTTCTATATCTCTCTCGGCGCACTCCCAATTTGTCCCCGAAAAATCTACTACCCGCTCGGCTTGACACGGAAGCATTTGTTGCAGCAGCCAGCGCAAACCTACGACTTGCAGATGTTGCGGCTCTTGCACTGGCTCGACAGTGACGATAGCCTTAAATGTCCTACCCTGCCTTGTTTGCAGGCAGATTTCCCAGTTATTGACAACAAATCCCTGTTGTAGGGCGCTGAGCTGAGTCTGAAAGTCGTCGCGAGCATCCGTGACCACGAACTCCACCAGCGCCTTACCGACTAAGCTTTCTTGAACGCTTTCGAGCCACTCACCGCTAGTCCGGTTGGCTGATAAAATTACGGCTTCTGGATTTGTCACCAAAAAGCCAATCCCCTTTCCCTGGGAAACCACCTCTGAGTTGCTATAAGCAGGCTCGATTGCTTGTAAAGCTTTTTGGTGAGTGGAAAGGAAAATAAACTCACCTTCGGTTGGGGAACGCTGCTGTTCTTTGAGTCCTGCGTGATTTTTGTTAGCGAATTCTTGCTGAATTTGTTGGCGCAGTTGCTCAATGACGGCCTGCATTTCTTGCAGATGGGTCGATAGTTTTTTCAGAGCATCCACGAGCGGCTCCTGGTGAGACATCGGTAACTTTCCAGCACATTGCCACAGATGCTCAAGCCGCTGTAGGGAATCTTCAATCTGCTGGTCTAGATCATTTACCATTGCACCCTTTAGCCGCCTAGACAACGCTTCTGTATCAGCAGTAATACCCATATCAGCAATGCTCAGATTTTGCCGGATTTGTTGCAATAATAGCTCTGCTTATTTGTGCCTTTATTTTCTTAATAGAATAACTTCATATTCTTTGGGGCAGCATCGCATCTTAGACTGATTTTCCCCAAAAAAGTTCCTACCTTGTTGATAAATATGCAGTGCAGCTTGATGTTCTGAGGATTTCCGCGATAGTTTCACACAAACCATTGCTTCTCGGCGCTCGCCCGCGATTCCCATTCCCAAAATCCCTCTCTACTGACGACTGACTTAATATTTTTAAACATTAAAGATTTTTAGCATTTTAGTAGCAAAGATAACAGTAAAGTTGTTTTATCTACTCACCGATAGATTGACAGTTCTATCGGAATAGAGAGAAGAATTCCCCAAATCAATGAGATCCTAGAAAATATTCCCATTAATTCTCAAAAGGTGTTTTTATGGATTTCTTCCGTATCCTGATCGCTATTTTTGTGCCACCGCTGGGTGTTTTCTTGCAAGTTGGCTTTGGAAGAGACTTTTGGATCAATCTCGTCTTGACTTTTCTAGGTTATTTTCCCGGAATCATTCATGCGGTGTGGATTATTATTTCGAGAAAATAGCGATCGCTCCTCCATTCCCCCACAACCTAACCATTCGGCTCCATCCAAAAGAAACAAGGAGCCATCTTCATGGCTCCTTAAATCAGCACGATTGATTTCTAAGGACAGTCGAGTCAATTACTCGGCTGCACTCAGCAAATTTCCAGCCGCAGTAGCGGGTAAAGTTGGTGCAACCAAACCGCGCGAGTAGAGAGGCGCTTTGGTTTGAGCGACTAGAGGGAGTACATTGTGAACCTGGGCAGCGATCGCTACAGTCTTCACATCATAGGTTTGAGTTGCCACCTTGGGATAGAAACCAATTCCGATAATCGGAATTATTAAGCAAGCGGCAATAAACACCTCACGAGGCTGGGCATCCAGCAACACTAAATCTGTTACCAACTCTTGATGCTGCTTACCGTAGAACACCTGCCGCAGCATAGAGAGCAAATAAACTGGCGTCAGAATTAATCCCATCGCTGCCAGCAACACCACCACTACTTTGAAAGTGGAACTGTAAGCATCGCTCATGGTGAAGCCTAGAAAGACTGTCAATTCCCCGACAAATCCGCTCATTCCCGGTAAGGCAAGAGAAGCCATTGAACCGGCGGTGAACAAAGCAAAAACTTTAGGCATTTGTTTCGCCATTCCCCCCATTTTTTCCATCATCAGGGTGTGGGTGCGTTCGTAGGTAACGCCTGAGAGGAAGAACAGCGCCGCTGCAATCAACCCGTGGGAAACCATTTGCAGAACTGCACCGTTTAGCCCTAAGTCAGTGAACGAGGCAATTCCAATCAGTACAAAGCCCATGTGGGCAATCGAAGAACAAGCTAGCCGTCGTTTGAGATTGCCTTGAGCAAAAGCGTTTAAAGAACCATAGACAATGTTGACGACACCCAATATCACGAGTACTGGGGCGAAATAAACATGGGCGCTAGGCAGCATTTCGATATTCATGCGGATTAGCGCATAGCCGCCCATTTTCAGCAACACCCCAGCCAAAATCATCGAGACGGGGGCGGAAGCTTCGCCGTGAGCATCAGGTAGCCAAGTGTGCAGCGGGAAAATTGGCAGTTTGACGCCGAAGGCAATCAAGAACCCAGCATAGGCCAGGAGTTCCAATGCTAAGGGGTAATGCTTGGCTGCCAGTTCCGCCATGTCAAAGGTGACGGTATCGCCATAGAAAGCCATTGCTAAACCGGCAACCAAAATGAACACCGAGCCTAAGGCAGTGTAAAGGATAAATTTGGTTGCAGCATACTGGCGCTTTGGCCCTCCCCAGATGGAGATCAGCAGGTACACCGGCACTAACTCCAGTTCCCACATCAGGAAGAACAAAAGCATATCCTGAGCAGCAAAAACGCCAATCTGAGCGCTGTACATTGCCAGCATTAAAAAGTAAAACAAACGTGGCTTATTTGTAACGTTCCAAGCCGCGAAGATAGCCAGGGTGGTGACTAAGCCGGTCAAAGCAATCAACGGCATAGACAGCCCATCCACCGCTACAGACCAATTTAGACCGAGTTGAGGCACCCAAGAATAGGTTTCAACTAACTGAAATGTTGGGTTTTTTAAGTCGTAGTGACGCCAAAAGGTATAAACAATCAGAGCAAAATCTACTAACGCTACGCCCAATGCGTACCAGCGGACGGTCTTGCCGTCTTTATCCGGTAGTACGGGGATGGCGAAGGAAGCGAGTAACGGCAGCAGAATAATCGTGGTGAGCCACGGAAATTGAGTACTGATCATCAGAACCTACCCAAGGTTGAGGCGATATTGCGGCATTTAGGTGGCGTATTGCAGGCACTCAACAGAGCAACCTGTACTTCGCCAAAGTTTCCTGTATAGACTCAATCAGAAGTGATGTCTTAGGAATTTATACTTACCCTACGAATATAGCTCTAGTTGTTTAAATGTTGCAATATGTTAATTTAAAAATTTTTATGTTAAGCATCTAGGCAAAAAAAAGACGGCTGCGATCGCCATCTTCGAGTAAATATTTGATAAGAACGCCATAGACTAATGCGCTCAAGAGCGCCCAAAGACCCTTGCTCAGTTAATGCAACGCCAATACAGGCTTCCCGAATAGAGTGACGCGATGACCGCGAGAAACCAATTCGTAGCCTAAAGTCGTCATCGGGTTGAGATGACCGGAGGCGGTAGGACAGATGATGCCAAAGTGAGTCATCGGAAAGCCCCTATAAACAGAGACGTTTGACGAAAACAGTTGGCTCAGTGTAGCTTTTTGCGCTTACAAATTACTGGTGAGTAACCATTTGTTGCAGCACCTGTCGTATTACATCTGACGGCACTTGGTCGGTTACAGTTACTGCCCCAATCTGGGTGGGAAGGACAAACCGCACCTTTCCATCTTTCACTTTCTTATCGGTTTGCAGCGTCTCAATAATTGCTTCGATGTCTAGCCCTGCTGGTAGCTGGGTGGGTAATCCGGCTTTTTGAATTAGGGCATCTTGACGTTGGGCGTCTGCCTTGTCCCACATCTGAAGGTTAACCGCAATCTGACCCGCCGCGACCATCCCAATCCCTACTGCTTCCCCGTGGTTCACGACACGGTAGCCGGTTAAGCTTTCTACAGCATGACCGATAGTGTGACCGTAGTTGAGAATGGCGCGGAGTCCAGCTTCTTTTTCATCTTTGCTGACAACATCGGCTTTGGCTTGGCAGGATCGTGCCAGGATTTCTTGTAATAAACCAGCGTCTAGAGAGGGGAGTGAGTCAAGATATGGCGATCGCTCCATCTGCTCAAATAAATCAGCATCCCAGATAATCCCATACTTAATCACCTCTGCCATCCCCGCGCGAAACTCTTGTACTGGCAATGTTTTCAGCACCTCTGGGTCAATTAAAACCAGCCGCGGCTGATGGAAAGCACCAATTAAATTTTTTCCTTGGGGATGATTAACGCCGGTTTTGCCGCCAATGGCAGCATCAACCATTGACAAGAGTGTTGTCGGAACTTGTACGAAGTTAATTCCCCGCAGCCAGGTAGCCGCAGCAAAGCCAGTCATATCACCAATTACGCCACCGCCTACCGCAACAAGCGTTGAAGAGCGTTCTAGGCGATTTTCCAAGGTGGCGTCGTAGATTTTTTGGACAGAGTCGAGGGTTTTGTAGCGTTCGCCAGCGGGAAGGGTTAGTTCGGTAACGTCAAAACCAGCTTCTTTAAGGGATGCGATCGCTTCTTGACCATAGTGCCGAAAAATTTCTGGGTTAGAAACAACCAACACTTTCTTCCCCAAGTTCAGACTGGTCATCTTAGCGCCTAGTTGCCCTAGACCAGAAGATGCGATCGCAATTTCGTAAGCCTGCTGCGGTAAATTAACCCGAATCACCGATTCCATAAACCAAACCCCATCAACCAACAAGCGCCCGTGGGCTGTATTCTACTCCACTTGATGTTTCAATGGTGGATATTGCGTTCTATCGGAAAAATGGAAATCTCTGGAGCGATCGCTTACTTCTTACTTTTGGGTGGTGCTTTTGCTGTTGCTGTGGGGCTGTATTTCGGTCTCCGCGCCATCAAGCTGATCTAATCACCAGCCTGCTGGCGAAGGATGAACGATGAAGGAATTGTTCGTTCTGTACTTCTTTCCTACTTTATCCTTGCTAAAGACAGGTTACAGTAAGGAGACAAGAAGACGAATCAACGAATCCTTTCATCTCTCATCCTTCTGTTAGACTTAACACCTTGACTGTAGATTGCTTTGGGTTACTCTCACAGGGCTTGCTAGTCACTCGACGCGCCATTTGGATTGTTTTTGGCAAAACTCCCACCAATTGAGCTAGAATCTCATCCGGCATTTGGGCAGTCGCTTCAAGACCAAAGTATTTTTCAAATACAACTAAAATGACACGGGCACGCTGCAACGGGACGCAATACTCCATTGCTTTTTGAGTAAAGCGAATCCATTGTTGCCGAATTTCATAAGCTTTTTGTCGCTCGGCGCGAGACTCAGGGCAAACCACTGACGGGTTGCCAATGGGAATCACCCGGCTACAATTAATATCAAACAGACTGCCAATCCCTGCACCAGGACCCGCCAATTCTGCATGGTGGCGATGACAGATAATTAAGGCGCTGCTGCGACAACCATTGACCCGGAGGAGCTGTCCGCTGTGCAACTGGCTTAAGATTTCTGTGGGTTGATTAATCGGTTTGGTGATGAGGGCTTTGTCGGGCATCGTAAGTCACAGAATCCTCTAAATTGAGTATCTTGCATTTACTTATACCCCTCGGTGATCGAATCTGTTTAGGGGGTGTGATACCCATTTGACTCATTAGTGATTCTTATCACTATAAATCCTGTGACTCACTAGAGATGAAGATGTTTACCCATCCAGGATTGGACTTGTAGCACAATGCTTGAGGACGTTTCCCTAGGCTAGCGTTGTGCTTTCCAGCCAATCGTCTGACGGCATCTTCAACTTTTCAAAGGAGTTAGAGTCGCCAGAGGTAATATCGCTGTTTTAGCTTTGTCGTTGAGTAGCAGTTTGCCAGCTGCATCGACACTAAAATCTTTTCCTGGCATAAATCCTTTGCAAATCAAACGTTTGCCGACAGCTACTGAAGTAATGGTGCGAATTTCTTGCATTACATCGGCAGGAATGAGATTCTCTATCGTCCACAACACTGAATCGCTGTCAAACCAGATTAAACGTTCGATACTCACCAGCATCATGCCACCGAGCTCTTCGAGGGTCATCTGACTTCTCAAATTCGCTATCAGGTCTTTCCCAATCTGGCTATTGCGGGTCATCATCGCCCTAGCCATCTTGGCAATTTCTTGTTCTAACTCTAAGTAGTTCATTCCTGACATTTAGGTTTCCTTCCTAACTGTGTTTGCGGTTCTGCCAAGTATACCTAAAGAAAGAGTAAAATATACCCCTAGGAGGATGAAGAAATAAATTATTTTAGAAAGTATAAGCAGAACCTTGTCAGTAGCGCCAGACAGTAGAATGACTGCGCGATCACTGTTATGGCGAGCGCAAGAGTATATAGATGCTCTACGAAGACAGCTTGATAAAACTTGGATAAAAAGTAGAAATTTGAGACATTTCTGAGCGATGTGAGTGCTGAGCGCATACCGGGAATCGTAACCAGAAAAAAAACCCCTTAACAGGGGTCATTTAGTCTCTACTGAAGAATATTTATCGAGATTTAATCCGAAAGCGTGAGGGGATAGATTTAACCTCGGTTTTTAATTAACATCACTTGCACAATCTGCACCGCCGTTTCCGTGGAAATCTCTAAAGCTTGATGCAAATCATTTAAAAAATTCTGTTCTTCTTCGGTAACGATGCCATCGGCTAAGACGAGATCGGTTGCCACTGCAAAAGCCGTTTCCTGTAAATCGTGAGGAAGAGATTCACGAGCCGCTTTAACCAACCCGCTAGGGCCTTGTCGTTTAAGAATACCGAGAAGTTTATCAAACATCCGTCTCATCACATCGTCTGGATAACTTCTGAAGAGTTTCATTCGAGACAGTGTAGAAGAAATGCCTCGTGCTTCTTCGTCGGAGAGGTATCCGTCAGAGGCAAAAGCAGCTAAGGTAATAGCAGCAAATGCTTCCGTTGGACTAAGCGTTTCTTGAACTTTGTTCTGAGTACTGAATACTTTGTCAAACAAGCCCATCGCAGTCTACTCCTTAGGGGCATAGTAGGTAGGTATTTACTTGTCCTACACGATTGATGCTGATGATTCCAGAAGCCTGTCAACTTCAATTCGCAGCTTGGTTGAGTATGACGCGAGTCCTAGATGAGTATTTTTAACAGTCAAACTATTTGAGCGAGAACTTTTAGCGATCGCTGTTCAACGAGAACCGAGTTGCCGTGAGGGGGTGTTGTCGCTAGCTTTTTCAATCTTGTCGATCGCGATTAAACCCAGGTAAGAAGCCGCAAGGAGGAAGATAACGGAAGCTAAATAGGCGTTTTCAAGCATCCGTAGCGCGGTTTCAAAAGTAATGTAGGTCGTCATGGTTTGGCCTTCTCAGCTCTGGGCTGTTGTTGTTCTTCCCTTATTACTCCACACACTGGCTACTCATTTCCTCAGAAGAATCACTAGATTTAGCCTAAGAGCCACTAATGTCCCGGTAATTACACGGGTTTGACTCAACAGGCTGGTAAGTCTTATGAAACTATAAATACTAACCTCAAGAGCAATAATACTGAGGCAATCGACGAATTGAGTCATTTAGCGAAGCTTCAGTTTTTTAGTTTTTGATTTTTTATACTTAAATATTTTTTGTGATGAGGTGCGCGATAGCGTACAGCCCCTTGGGCATGAAAACAGCGAAGCGAGGCGTTAGCCTCGCGCTGACTTGTCAGTTCGCCCACTTCAACGATTCCTGCGTTTTTGGGTTTGCTCTTGATACCGAGATTTGGTTCCAAGTTCCCTCTAAACTTGCAAGAAAAAACTTTTCCTAAGAAAGCGATCGCGTCCAAGTTTCTCGTAAACTTTAGTTTTTCTCAGCTTCCCGATCGTCTTAATTTTTTTAAGAAAATCAACATTTTCCCAATTAAGGGAAGATGTTGAGGCTTTTATCTTTGGGAATTAATTGCTTCTTGTATACTAGTTCGCCGTTTCTAGTTACAGCAATTGCTAGTTAAATAATGTTTTTAAAATTTATTTATAAGCAGTTGATTTAGGAATTCATTCTTAGCCATAAATATTGGATCTCTTTTACCTTTAATATTATTATTTGATTTTGCTGTTTGTGCTTGCTATAGGCTTGAACAAAGGATTAATGGAGAGAATCAGATAAATGATCCTTTCAATTTATTAGACTGTCGGCAACTTGTAAAATTGGCAAGCTTTGGTTCCACATTACAGCTTATCAAAAAAAATTTAGTTTGTTTTAAAAAAACAAAAAAATTACAGAGTAATGTATTCAAAAGCACTTAATGACTTAATATGTGGGTATTTCTTTTGAACAGCTATTCCTTCCCTTTGATAGAAGCAAAGGTTTAAACCAGTAACTAGATTAGTAAAAGAATCACCGCAAAAGGATGGAAATCATGTTTGCCATAGGGGATGATGTTCTTAGCCAGAAAACTGGGCATTTTGGCAAAGTGGTTGGTTACGGACATGAAATGGTTAATGGGGTTTATTTACCAACCATCAAAGTGCTTATAGCTGAAAGTTTAAAGTCTGGGAAAAAGGCTTTTGTAGAGGAGGACTTGCATTCAGCATGGATTCAACAGCAGACCGCTACTACCCTCTCTGCCAAATAAGTTTTTGGTAATACATTAAAGAAGCACGACAAGTGAAAACAAAGCCGGAGAAGCAACTCTCCGGCTTTGTTTGTATCTAAACGCTTTAAATTATTAGATTGCGCTCGATACCACCCAATGGATATCGTTTTAAGAATCACCATGCCCTTATCAAGCGCTTAGTCGGTTCTAGAACAAAGATAAAGTTCCTCAAGGGCTGGTAGTATCGTATTTACTTATCGCTGGTGAAGATTATCCTGGCGGGTTTTCCGGTTAGTCTGAGGCGTCGAGTAGAATCGAGGGAGCTTGTGTTTTCATCTAATTCTAGTCTGTGACCAGTGCTGCCCACTGTATTAATCCCGATTGTTCGCGTCCCTATCCCCAGCCTTGGGGAAACAAATTTTGCAACTGTTGTGGGGCACCGCTACATCTGAACAATCGCTATATTCCTCTCCAGACTCTAGGATCTGGGGGATTCGCTGCTATTTATACAGTCTGGGATTTGCAGTTGGCAAAAGACCGGGTGCTGAAGGTATTACTGGAATCTTCATCAAAGGCGCAGGAACTGTTTGAGCAAGAAGCATCTGTTTTAGCAAGTCTGCATCATCCGGGTGTCCCTAGCGTCGAGCCAGATAGCTATTTTGTAGTGAATTTGGGTCATCCCTCTTACCGGCGTCTGCCTTGTCTGGTAATGGAAAAAATCAACGGTCAGACATTGCAGGATATCCTGGAGCGCCACTATCCCCAAGGGTGTCCCGAGCCGCTGGTGGCGAATTGGCTGAAGCAAGCGCTCGATATTTTACAAGAGTTGCATCGGCGGCAGATTATTCACCGAGATATTAAACCCTCCAACTTGATGCTGCGCCAGGAAACCGGGCAACTGGTGGCAATTGATTTTGGCGGGGCAAAACAGATAGGCACTGTCCAAGTGGGACAAGAGGCAAGTTCAACGCGTTTGATTTCTCCCGGATACAGTCCGCCGGAGCAGATTTTTGGAGGTGCGGTGGGACCGGCGGCAGATTTCTATGCGCTGGGTCAAACGATGATTCACTTGCTCACAGGTCGATATCCCCCAGAGTTGGAAGACCCGGCGACAGGAGAGTTACGTTGGCGTCATTGCGCCCCGGTGAGTCCCGCCTTCGCCGATTTGCTGGATGATATGGTGCAGCCTGATGTGCGCCAGCGACCGGGGACGGCTGTGGAAATTCAGCAGCGTCTGGCTGGAGATTCTTCCATGAAGACGAAAACCAGTCAGGTTCCACAGTCTTTCTCGGATGCGATCGCGACCCTCGCTAGCAGAAGTTTGAAGCTGTTGTGGGTCGCGATCGCCTCTATTGTGACGCTAGCGGGTCAAACGGCTCTTTTCGTGGTTCGAGCGATCGCTAAAGTTGTGACAGCTTGCCTGGATACGCTTTGGGAGATGCTTGTTGGCGGAATTGCGGGGGGGGTGTTTGCTGTTACTGGTTTTTCTTTGGCTTATGTGTTCCCTTTAGGGACTCATTTCGCTGCTTTGCTGGCGCAGCTACCACCTGTTTTCCCCTATATTCCACCCCCAGTCGGACAAGCCATTCTGCTATTTGCATTTGCTGGATGGGGAACGGCTTGGGGTCTTACTGAAGCTGGTGGCTTTGGTCAACGCAAGCGCCGTTTAGTGGCTGGACTCATGGGTGTCTTTGGCTATGGGTTAGGGTGGCTGGTTTGCCATCTGATGCCTGCTGGAACGGTGCTGCAAATGGTCACGTTGATTGCAGTTGCTGTTGGCCCGTTAACGCTCGGTCTTGGTTTGCCCAGCCATCAACTGGTTCACGCCATTGTCGCCGCAGCTGGCACAGCCGGAATCTTTGGGGGTTTAGGGTTCTTTACTCTTAGTTCGTTCGATCTCCTTCCTAGCCTTGGTTTTTTCAGTCTCCTGGGTGTCACGATTGCCTTCTGGCTGGGCGTGAGTTACTACTTGGTTGTGCCTTTTCTGCGTTGGTTAGGTTGGCGTTAATGACGTGTCGCCTGAGCCGCGATCGCTTAATCCCCGGAATTTGCGATCGCGCCTTGGAAGCTCTACTTGAGCAGACAGATTTAATTAGCAGCTCATGATAAAAAAAATTTTCTTATTGGCAATAGTTCTGATGTTGGGTGCTTGTACTTCTACAACGAATTCCAACCAATCTACATCAACAAATTCCTCAACTCCCTCAACAGTGGCTGAGTTACCAGATATACAGTGTCAAGGCGAAGTCCCGCAACCTGTGAAAGCAACGCTAGGCGAACACCGCCTCGCCAAAGAATCCGATTTTGTGCCCTCGATTCGCAACTTTAAGTCAAGTGAAACTCCGAACAAGAAGTTTACTTGCAGCATCTTCTCGGCTGATTTCAATCAAGATGGGTTAAAAGACTATGCAATGTTATTAGTAGCGGAAGAAACGGCTGATTCCCGGTTTCAAATCGCCCTAAATCAAGGCAATGGAAAGTTTGAGCGATCGCTCGTGAAAGATTACCGGCGCACCACGAAGCCAGAAGAAGGGGTAATTTATACTTCAATGGACTTAAAATCCGCAGGAGAAAAAGGTTTAGCTAACCGCAAGTATAGTCCTTTGAAAGCGGAATCGATAGAAGAAAAAACCTATATCAGTACACCAGCGATTGAATTGTGGAAAGTTAGTAAGACCGATGAACCACCCAAACAACTAGATGTAGATTCTCTCGCTTACTGTTCGGAAGCTTTTTATTTCGTAGAGGACGAACAAAAGAATTTTGCAGTCTGCGATTAAGTTTTTATTTAAGCAATAAGTCTACTGGCTTTGGATAAAATTAGAGAAGTCCATTTTTTGGAAAATAGACTTCTCTAATTTTTTGTTTGTATCTACTTATTTATTATAGAGTCAGTAGTCTTAGGGAAATTAGTCATGTTAGAGTACAAGCCACCGAAGTATTTCCCCTCTTCCGAGGAGCTACCCGACTCTGACGAAACGCCTGTGGATAATGAACTGCAAGATTTAATCCCTGGTTTGCTAAAAGCAATATTGGCGATGGCTTGGGCAGATCGGATGGATTGGTTTTTTGGCGTAGATATGGGGATTTACTACGATCCTGATAAACCAGCCATTGTACCCGATGGATTTCTTAGCTTAGGAGTCGAGCGGTTTTTTGACGAGGAGCTGCGCTTAAGTTATGCGATTTGGGAAGAAGAGCGCGTCCCAACTATGGTGTTGGAGGTTGTCTCCCAAACTTATCGGAAAGAATATAGCCAAAAAAAGCTAGATTATGCGAATTTAGGGGTTTTGTACTACGTAATTTATTCGTCACGCCGTCGCAGAAAGCCGCATTTGGAGGTGCATCGGTTGGTTGATGGCGAATATGTGTTGCAGCCAGGAAACCCGGTTTGGCTCCCAGAAATGGGATTGGCGATTGGTACAGAACGGGGAATTTATCAAGGAATAACGCGGGAGTGGTTGTACTGGTACGACGAGCAAGGGCAAAGATTGCTGACACCGGAAGAACGCGCTCAGCTTGCCGAACAAAACGCCCAACTTGCCGAACAACGCGCCCAACTTGCCGAACAACGCGCCCAAACTTTAGCAAAACAACTTCGTGCTATGGGGTTAGATCCAGACTCGCTAGGGTAACATTTTGTTACACCTAGACTGGGTTTTGCAAGCTACCGATACGTCTAGACCTTAGTAACGGGTTAATGCGATCGCTCAAGTAGATACATGACTACAAGCTTTCCATAATTAGCTGAAGGCAATCGCTACTTGTCAGCAGTTGGTAGTTTTTTCCTTTTTGATAAAGTAACCTTTCCGGCAATACTAAATTTAATTTATTTTTATAAACTCTGGAAATCGCCTAAGAACTGTTTTGAAATTGGCGATTGTCACCCGAATGATTATGAAGAAAGTATCGAAATCTGTAAATGCGACTATGTGGGTAGAAAGGTATTTAAATTTGGGAATGATTATTAATAGTACGTTTTGATATCAATCGATCCCAGTAGCGATCGCATCACGTCCAGCGAGTTCTATATAGCCTTTGTTCTATTTTTGTCAAGGTTTAGAATCACTGCTTTTGTAAATATTCTGCAATTGCTTTCTATTTACCCATTATTCAGCGATCGCTTACAGTCTTTATAATTGAATGACTAAAGGGCAGTTGAGTTTTTTAACCACTCTTATCATGAAATAAGCGTTCATTCAATTAAGAAATCCGTGCTAACTCGTATTAAAGACATTGCTGAAAAACTAGCGCCTCGCCTGATTGAAATCCGACGACATATCCACGCTCACCCAGAACTAAGCGGGCAAGAATATCAAACTGCTGCCTATGTTGCTGGCGTGTTGTCTTCCTGTGGGCTTCATGTCCAAGAAGCGGTGGGTAAAACTGGCGTAGTTGGAGAGTTAAAAGGACAAGGTACCGATGAGCGACTACTGGCAATTCGTACTGATATGGATGCTTTGCCAATCGTAGAACGCACTACTTTAGAGTATGCCTCGCGTCTTCCGGGAATTATGCACGCCTGCGGTCACGATGTCCACACCACAGTTGGTTTAGGCACGGCGATGATACTATCTCAGATCGGAGATGCCTTGCCAGGAGATGTGCGTTTTCTGTTCCAGCCAGCAGAGGAAATCGCTCAAGGAGCTGGGTGGATGGTTGCAGATAAAGTGATGGAGAATGTCAGCGCGATTATGAGCGTTCACGTTTTCCCTTCTATTGCGGCGGGATCGGTGGGAATTCGTTACGGTGCGTTGACCGCAGCCGCAGACGATCTGGAAATTAATATTAGAGGCGAATCTGGGCACGGAGCGCGTCCTCATGAGGCAGTTGATGCAATTTGGATTGCGGCGCAAGCAATCGCGTCTCTTCAGCAAGCGATTAGCCGGACACAGAACCCGTTGCGCCCAGTCGTGCTAACGATTGGTAAAATCGAGGGTGGACGCGCCCCGAATGTGATTGCCGACCATGTGCGATTATTAGGAACCGTGCGATCGCTGCATCCAGAAACTCATGCCAGTTTACCCCAGTGGATCGAGCAGATTGTCTGCAATATCTGTAAAACTTACGGTGCTACCTGCGAAGTCAACTATCGCCGGGGAGTCCCTTCTGTGCAAAATGACTCAGCGCTGACTCAGTTGGTGGAAACAGCTGCCAAAGAAGCGTGGGGAAGCGATCGCGTCCAAATTTTACTGGAACCCTCTCTCGGTGCGGAAGACTTTTCGATGTATCTGGAACACTCTCCTGGTACGATGTTTCGACTAGGTGTGGGATACCCGGACAGAAAAAACTACCCGCTGCACCATCCCCAATTTGAGGTGGATGAATCTGCCATTATTACCGGCGTCGTTACCCTCGCCTATGCTGTCTGTAAATATTGGCAGCATCGCTAAAAGCATTTGAATTCCCTCGATTTTCTAACTCCAGAAGGATAAGTCTCTGGAGTAAATCTCAGTATGCTGCAAATAATACAACTTAAAATTCAAAACTACTTATGGCCTCACCAATACCTCTGAAAGGTTTAGAGCTGGTTGATTGTGCTAAAGCAAATGCAAAACAGGGAGTTGAAACTGCGGCTCATTTGTCAGGCTATGGTGAGGATTTAGGCACCTTTAAGCGAGAACTCAAGAAAGCTTGTGAAGATATGGGCGTCACTTTCCATGAGTTGAGTGATTTGATTACCGATCAAGACTCCTTAATGAGTATGGAAGGGGAAATTGTTGCTCCTGATACAGCAACAGAATTGTAGACGCGAAATCTCATTCTCAACGTTTAATTTTACGTAGATCAAATTCGTTTGAGTCGCTATCATTTGAAAGCTCATCCCCAAACCCTCTTTGTCAGCGGCGAGGGAAAAGCGAAGCCGCAGGAATTATGGTTCTATACCCTTTCAAGACGCTACGCCGACAAGAATGCGCTGGTTGCTCAAGCGGATTTGATATCACCTTCTCATAACTTCCTGATTCAACTGAATACCCAGTTACTCGCTTCTACAACTTCAAAATTAGCCGCGCCAAATTAAAGTAAATCAGTACGCCCAATACATCAACTGCCGTTGTAATAAACGGTGCTGACATCAAAGCCGGATCTAACCCGACGGCGCGGAAGATGAACGGAAGACCGGAACCCGCAACTGATGCCAAAACCGAGATAGCCACCAAACTAATCCCTACAGCCAGCGAGACAGCCCAATCTCCATTCAGGAGCCAGAAAGCCCATAACGTTGCCACGGTGCCTAACATCACTCCCAGGAGTGCCCCAGCGATCGCTTCTCGCCCCACTACCTGTGCTGGCCCCATTTCTCGAAGTTCTTCGGTATTCAAGCCCCGAATCACGACTGTTGAGGATTGAGAACCTACATTCCCGCCAGTCCCGGTTAACAAGGGAATAAACGCCGCCAGCGATACCACTTGCCGAAGAATTTCCTCTTCCGCTTTGATAATCGTGCCGGTGACAGTATTAGTTAGTAGCAAGACGAACAACCAGACGACACGCTTGCGAGCCACCGTGAGTAAATCCGTCTGGAAATAATTGTCGCCCCCCGACTGGAGACCGCCCTGTTTGTAAATATCCTCTGTCGTTTCTTGTTCGATGATGTCAATCACGTCATCAACGGTGACAATGCCCACCAAACGCTTTTCCCGGTCTACCACCGGGACAGCGAGAAAGTCATAGCGCCCGATCAGCCGCGCCACTTCTTCCTGGTCATCGCTGGTATAAACGCATACTACATCACGGGTCATAATGTCCCCAATCTTCTGATCGGGATTGGCGATTACCAAATCGCGTAAGGATAAAATGCCCGACAAGTGACGAGCAGCATCCGTAATATAAAGGTAATAAATAATCTCAGTAGCATGGGCTAAACTGCGAATTCGCTCCAGCGTTTCCGCCACCGTCATGTTTTCTTTCAAAGAGATATACTCTGGTGTCATCAATCGTCCAGCAGTACCAGCCTCGTAACCCAACAACTGAGCTGTCGCTTGGCGTTCGGTGGGGGTGAGCTGTTCGAGCAGACGACGGACAACGGTAGCGGGCAGTTCGTCAAAAAGTCGTGCCCGGTCATCAGGGGACATTTTATCAACAATGTCCAGAACTTCCTGCCGCCGGAATTCCTCAATCAGCGCCTGCTGCACGCTAGAGTCGAGATATTCATAAACTTCAATCGCCTCGTCCTTGGAGAGCAAGCGAAAGGCGATCGCTTGCATCGCCTCTGGCAACCCTTCAATGGCTTCTGCAATGTCCGCCGGTTGCACCGGGACGAGGATTGCTTTTGCCCCCTGAAGGTCTTCCGCCTCAAGCAGCATTTGCAGCTGCATTCGGACGAGCTGCCGGAGTTCGCTGCGCGAGACTGTCTGGAAAGGAGTATTGGTGTCAGTCAAGGTAGACCCTCTTAATCCAGTGTTAAGTTTGTTGCTGCTTTTAGTCTAAAGGGCATTGGTACGGTTGTTTTCGTGGGATTTAAGAGTAAATGCAGCACCAATGAGAGCCAACCGCCCTACTTAATCAATTGTTGATATTTTTCCTGCACCAGTCTAGTCTCCAAGGATCGAGATTGAAGGCTCTGGGAATGGTGTGTGCTAAGCAGTCATAGGGTTTTTGCTACCGCCCGCTCCGAGCCAGAAGCGTGCCTAGCTGAACGCTAATAATTCCAAATATGGCGCTACCTGCCCAGTAAATACCGGCGGCGGCATAACTGCGATCGCGCAGTAGAGTAAATGTTTCTAACCCATAAGTGGAGAAAGTTGTGTAAGCTCCTAAAAAGCCGGTCGTTACCATCAATCGCACATCTAGAGGAATATTCGCCACCCGTTCTAAGGCAAAAGTGACAAAAAAACCCATCCCAAAGCAACCTGTAAGGTTGATAAAAAAGGTGCCGTAGGGAAAGCTGGTACCAAAGCGTTGGGCAAACCAGAGGGTGAGATAGTAGCGACTCAATGCTCCAGCGATCGCTCCTAAACTGATGGCAATGGGATGACGAATCGCGGGGTCTTGCAGCATTTAACTTGAAAATTAGACTCTCGGACTGGGGAATGAAGGGTCTCCAATCCAGCGATTTCTCATAGGAGGTTAGGTTGGTTAACCCGTACCTTTGCTATCGTTTTTTCCCATAACCCTCTGAAATTATACCGATAGGCTGAAGGAAATATACTACAGAAATGCTATTTCTGATATAGCCCTTTATTTAAGCAGATGCCTTCAACGAGAGCAAGCGGAGTGAATCAGTTTAAAACCGTTGCCTAATTAGGTCTGTTTAGTGCGCCAATCATTACCGTCAGCTACTGGTTCATTGGTGGTTGGACGGGTGCCTTGGTAGGGATTGCTTTAGTAGCTTGTGACGAACTTACGAACTCTACCATATCTACAATCGCGACACGTTAACTCAAGCCGTTGCTGTCACAATTGGTCGTGCGATCGCGTTTCTTGCCCCAATAGTTAGCTACCGCTGATGATTTATTGGTCTGTACTAGCATTTCTTCAATTTTCCGGTTTGTGAAATTAGTAGCCGAACCTTACTAAAAGCTAATCTTTTTCACTCAAAACTCTACTCATGAGATGTAGCCATGAATACAGAAGTCCCTAATAATACAGAAACCGCCATAACAGTTAGCCCGGAGACAAAGGCTATCGTTGATGAAAATATGGCAGGCGAATCCGAAGATTTGAAGCGTGAAACGATGGCGCTGATTGACGCCATTAAAAAACGGGCGCAGGTAGAAACAAAATCTGCTACCGAATATACTCGCGATGCCTATCTTAATGCAGTGAAACAAGCACGGGAGAAGATTGAACAGGATAAGTTGTTCGATCCAGAGCGAATTTCATACTCGATTAAACTCATTCAAATGGATGCAGAGAAGAACTGGGAGTCCATCGTGAAGGAAGTGTCAACTTTAGGCGATCGCCTTGCCGAAGCTGCTAAAGCGGCTTGGGATGTCCTGACAGCTCCTCGCACCCCTTCTTGATGTTGAAACAGTAATCACGCGCAACCACGCGCTGATATAAAACAGGGGCACTCAGCTAGCTGGGTGCCTTTCTAATTTTTTAATTCTAAATTCGGATAGCCTAATCTAGTCAGGCATTACCAGCAAGCTTTAGAATTTCACTGACAATAACAGGGTTTACTTCAGATGATTAACAAATATTGATTACTTAAATGTTGGCTGCGATTGGATAGGGTACTTTTATGAAAATTGCAACTCACAACAGATTGCTTGTCGCGGTTGCCAGCCTTCTGTTTGGATTAGCGATCGCTCTAATTTCTGGATGTGAAGCCATCTCAAATTTTCGGACTTCTCAAGTTAATTTTGATGCAACTGAGGGACAAGCCCGTAATTCGCAAATAGTCATCCCGCTTAAATTTAGCTGGGCTGATTCATTTTCAGAAGAGCTAGCAGCAGTCAAAATAGACGGCCAATGGGGCTATCTTGATAATAAAGGCAACTTCGCAATCAAACCTCAATTTGATAATGCCGAATCTTTTTTCCAAGGGTTAGCGGCTACCAAACTAAAGAACAAGTGGGGCTATATCAACAAGAGTGGCAACTTAGTCATTAAACCAAAATATGATTTGGCTAAGAATTTTTCTCAAGGGCTGGCAGCGGTAAAGATAGATGGAAAGTGGGGATACAGCAGATTGCAGGTATATAGAGTACATTAAGGTCAGTGCATGAACAGGTAGAATGAAACCTTACTCCATCGACTTTCGAGAAAAAGTAGTCAAAGCATACGAACAAGAAA
>NZ_JAMPJZ010000031.1:0-59458 GCF_039961835.1 Trichocoleus sp. ST-U1 | reverse complement strand
ACTGGAGAGCCACCGCCACCACCGCCACTACCACCGCTACTGCCACCGCCACCGCCACTACCACCGCCACCACCACCGCCACTGCCACCGCCACCGCCAGCCGTATCAGTAGGAGGAAGCTGATTGTCGAGCAAGTTTACGCTTCCCTTTACTTTGTCGGGATTCATTTGATTTCCCGCCACAACCAGTTGGTTTGAGCTGCTATTTTGTAAATCAAATTTAGTGTTGTAGCGCAGGATATTTTTTCCTGCTTCGGTGGCACTGCCCAGATCCGGTAAGGCATTTCCAATCACTGTCACACCATCATCAGAGTTTCGTTCGCTCAGATTATTCCGCAGCTTGGGACGCGCATTTCCAGAGATGACAATCCCAGATCGGTTGCCTGAAATTTGGTTATCTACCACCAATGGAGAGGCACTATCCGCAATGCTCATGCCATAACCCGTATTTTGGCAAGTATTGCCTCGAATTTCGCCTTTGGCATTTCCTGCTAGCGAGATGCCATTGCCCAGATTTTTAGTAAATACATTATTGGTGATGACCGGGTTGCCATCACCCGTCACAAAGACTCCCTCGCGCTTGCTATTAGTAAAGGTGCAATTGGCAACCGTGGAGGCATTCGATTCAAGCCAGACGGCAGTTCCGCGTGTAGCCAGATTGGTTGCAGTTACGCCCCGGAGTTGAGCATTATTCGCTAAAGTGACCGTCACATTTTGACCGCCAGAAGAGTTGGGGCTACTGTAGGTTCCACTTCCTTCAATCAAGATGCCACTGCCTTTATTGGCTTCATTCCCCACAACCTTGACCCCAGCCGGCACCTTGAGGGGAAAGACTTCACCGCTGGCTGCATTGTAGTTCCCCACTGCCAGTTGAATGGTCGTATCGGATTGCGCTTGTTGGAGAGCTTTGGTAATCGTTTTAAACGGCGCTGACTGGCTGCCAGCAGCGCTATCATTTCCGGTTGCTGGATTGATAAAAAAAGTTTGAGCCATAGTGATATTGAAACAGAGTAATTGGGGTGTGGTAACAAAAATCTGCAACCAGAGTAGCGATCGCTTGCAAATTTACTTGTTTTATGCAAGCAATTCAGACGGCTACATCCCCTATAAGAGCCTATCCGGAAAATTCGGCAATGATGGTTAAGAGAAAGACAAGCTTTTAAAAGGGCGAATAGAAGTGCAGGCGTCCTACTCCCAAATCTAAACCGTAAGCTTTCTCTCCGGCTGGAAAAGCTTTGATTCGGAACAGATATACGCCGCTACTAAAGGGGTTACGTACCGGATCGAGACCAATCGTAACGGTTTTACCTGGAGGTACGGGAGGATCAAACATGACTGAAATGGTGTTTGTCTGGCTATCTCTTATGACTTTTCCCAGCCCTAACTTCTCACCTTTGTTTTCAGGCTTCCCTACAAATGCTTCGCTGTCGTTAAGTTTAAATCGAATTATCTCTAATCCCTCGTTTTGGGTAATCGTCACTTGCCCAAGCGGTTCACCAGCATTTTCTGGCAGACTGACGGTGAAATAATAGGTAGCTCCCCAGACATTAATCCGGTCAAAGGTAGTCGTAGCATCTATTAAGCGAGGCGGTTTTTCAAAGGAAACAGTTCCATCTGCTAGCTGAATCGCCCTAGATGAAGGACTTAAGACTCCCCAAATGCTAGCTATTACCGCTAGGGTTGAGCTGAAAACTAAAAAAGAACGCATAGCTAAGTACCAACGACAAGAAAAGATTCATTTACTCGGAACTATTTTGAATTTAATTTTGTCGTTATCTATGGCAAAATCCCTCTACAGTGGGAGGTAATTCTCAGCCATGATGTAGATGAACTACATTTTTGTTGGGCATTATCTTTAAAGTAGGAAGGCGAAAATCGGTGATTCTAGGGCGGGGCAAAAACCGGGTGGCAACTATGCACGAATCGGGTTCTGATGGTTTGAAGGTTTTATCAGCAATCGAGTTTCAAGGGAGAGGGTGGAGTCAGAGGACTGCTAATTTGATGAAGTCTTTTGCTCGCAAGCGAATTGCACCCATTAGTTTAGTGACATTGCTCGGTTGTGGGGGAGCAACTTGGCTGGCAACGGCTGCTTTTATACCGCAGATTGCCCAAGCTTACACTGCTCGCTCTGAAGTTGCCCTGGTTCGTCAGCCAGCAGAAACTTACGAAGGTTTTGTCCGCAGAGCCGAGGTGGTGGCTAGGGCGGCGGCGCAGCGCAGCTTCGATCGCGACATCTTAGTGACTGATGTTGCCGTGATGATTCTGGGGCAAAATCAGGGAGCGATCGCACCGATTCTTTCTTTAAAAGTAACTCGTGGAGCCTGGAGAAGCCGCCCCGATACCCCCCGCTGGGCAACCTACTTTCCCAATACCAAGTCTTTACTCGGTTTTGTCGATGACGTGACGCCTTCCAATCAGCCCGTCCCCGCTACTGCCGAACCCCCCCCAGCACCAGCACAGGGGGCACCTGCTACACCTCCCCCACCAACCGCAGTGCCCGGTAACATTAGGGATGTCGCGCCCGGAGCGCCTACAGGGACTCCTCAGAACCAGACACCGGGAACAGCCGCTCCCGCAGCCCCCGGTACTCCTCAGAACCAGGCACCCGGAACCGCAGCCCCAACTGCACCAAATGCACCAACTGCTCCCACCTCGCCAACGATTCCCTCTTCACCAGCATTTCCTGGCGGTAATGTAAATCCCACGGAAACGATTCCCAATCCAACAGAAAACATTCCCAATCCAACAGAGAACATTCCCAATCCCACTACGCCAACCACTGGAACGGGAACCACCGGACAGGGGCGATAAAAACCGCCCAAATCAGCGTGTGAACCACCGCGCACACCTCTCTGCTCAGTGCCTCATCGGGAACGAACAAGGGTGAGACAGTCGAGAAATTCGCCCGACTAGATTGAACTGGTCAAGGGATCTCTTAGAATAGGAAGGCTGTAAACGATTGCTGGAGTTACGATCATGGCGGTTCCTAAGAAGAAAACATCAAAATCCAAGCGCGATAAGCGCAAAGCCACCTGGAAGCACAAGGCGACAATTCAAGCTCAGAAAGCTCTGTCTTTGGGCAAATCGATTCTGACTGGGCGTTCTAAGTTTGTGTATCCAACCCAGGAAGAAGAAGCCGAAGAAGAATAATTATCCTAGAGGTTGCTTTTCGTCTCAGCCTCCTAGAATTTCCGAGCGCCTTTGGGCGCTATTTTTTTGGATATAAGTGCATATTAAGAATTAGAGTACACAAAACGCCATCTCTACTAGACTCATGCTAGGAAAATTTTTCAAAAAACCAGAATCGGAGCAGAGCGAACGGGTTCCTCCCGGTCAATATCTGACGAAAGGCTTCCCGGTGCTGACCTACGGCAACACTCCGCAGATCGATACTGACAACTGGCAATTTCGCGTCTGGGGTTTGGCAACCGAAAAGACTTTCAGCTTGGCAGATTTTATGGCTCTGCCCCAACATAACTTTACTGCCGATTTCCATTGCGTCACCCGCTGGTCTAAACTCGACGTGCAGTGGACTGGCGTTAAGGTGACAGACTTTATGAAGCTGGTGGAAGTTGACCCGAAAGCCGTTCATGTTATGGAACACTGCTACGGCGACTACACCACGAATATTCCTTTAGAAGACTTTCTGCGAGAAGAAAACTTTTTTGCTCACACTCTATTTGGGGAACCCCTACCGGCGGAACATGGCGGACCGATGCGGCTAGTTGTCCCTCACCTTTATGCCTGGAAAAGCGCCAAATGGATTAACGGCTTAGAATTTCTCCCGCAAGAGGAATCGGGTTTTTGGGAGCGCAATGGCTACCACCGGCGGGGAGAACCGTGGGCAGAAGAGCGATATAGCTATTAAGGGACTAGGAAAAGAGAGTTTTGAGTTTTGAGTTATAAAAGAATTCTTTAATTCAAAACTCAGACGCAATAAATCGCGCCTCTACAATTTAAAACTTTTTTCTCATTACTAATTATTTCATTAGCCACTTCAGGATCTTGAGCTTGTCTTTATAGGGAGCGTATCTCAACTTCACATCAACGAGAAAAGATTTGTTGAGTACGCTTTTTTGATGGGAGAATGTCTCAAAACTTGCCTTGCCGTGATAACGACCGATGCCGCTCTCTCCAACGCCACCGAAGGGTAAATCTAGGACGCCAACTTGCATAACGGTGTCATTGATGCAAACACCCCCTGAAGAGGTTTGTTGCAAGACGGTTTGTTGCTTTTGTTTGTCTTTCGAGAAGAAGTAGAGGGCTAAGGGTTTCGGCTTGGCGTTGACAAGCGCGATCGCTTCGTTCAACTCTGTATATTCTAGGACTGGCAGAATTGGACCAAAGATTTCTTCTTGCATGACTGGATCTTCCCAGCCCACGCGATCGATGACGGTAGGAGCAATGTATCGCTCAGATGGATTAGTCTCTCCACCAATCAAAACATCCCCATCTAGATATTTACAAAGACGGTTAAAGTGTTTTTGATTAATAATTCTGCCATAATCAGGGCTTTTTTCCGGTTCATCCCCATAAAAATCGTGAATACAATTTTTGATTTGTGCGAGCAAATCTCTTTTAATTCTTTTATCTACTAAAAGATAATCTGGGGCAATACAAGTTTGACCTGCATTCATGAATTTACCCCAAACAATCCTTTTGGCAGTGTATTCCAGATGAGTATCGGCATCTACAATACAAGGACTTTTGCCGCCCAATTCTAGGGTAACGGGCGTCAGATGTTTGGCTGCTGCCGCCATAACAATTTTTCCAACTTCGCTGCCGCCTGTAAAAAAGATATAGTCAAACTTTTCTTCCAGTAGCTGCTGGCTGGTTTCGATACCGCCTTCTACAACAGCCACTACTTCTGGATTAAAGTATTTAGGGATAATCTCAGCTAATAGATGCGATGTATTTGTAGCGAGTTCTGACGGTTTTAGAATCGCACAGTTACCGGCTGCGATCGCACCCACGAGAGGCGAAATTAGTAGCTGCAAGGGATAGTTCCAAGCTCCGACAATAAGAACTACGCCCAACGGTTCAGAATAAAGCTGAGCTGAGCCTAAAAATTGGGTAATCGGTGCCTTTATCTTTTTAGGCTTTGTCCAGATATTAATATTTTTTAAAGCATAATTAATTTCCTCTAAGCAAACTCCTATTTCTGATAAAGCAGCTTCAAACACTGACTTGTTCAGGTCGATTTGCAGAGCCTTAAAAATAGCGGCTTCATTCTCTAATAATGCTCTTTTTAAAAGCTTTAAATGGTGAATTCTAAACGATATGTCTTTAGTTTTTCCAGTTGCAAAAAACTTTCGTTGCTGAAATACGATGTTACTAACTTTTGGTGGTACTAGCATTTTTTCTCCAATGTTGGATTTTAAATTTTAGACTCTATACCCTTTGAAATCCAAAATTTAAAATCCAACAGTAAAATTTCATATTTGAGCAGGCAAGCGAACTCTAAATAAACTACCTTTACCCAACTCGGATTTGACCTCTATTTCACCTTGATGAGCTTCCACAATTCTACGCGATAGATGCAGCCCTAAACCGCTGCCAGAACGCTTGTGGTTCCCTTGGCGAAATCGCTCAAATAAAACTTTCTGGTCTTCTAGGGTGATACCAGGGCCTGTGTCGTTAACGTCAATAACAATGGCAGGATTAGCGGAGTTACTTGTATGGGAGCCTACCGACGCATGGACAGCAACTGAACCGTTATCTGTAAATTTGATAGCATTTCCGATTAAGTTCGTTAAAACCCGATGGATTTCCATGCGATCGCCGACTACTTTGAAATCAAGCGGATGATTGTCGGCGCTGTCCCCTAAATCCAGCTTCAGGGTGAGGTTCTTTTCCTCTGCCAAGGGAGAAAGTTCTTGAACTACTTCCTGAAGTAGTTTCCGCAGGTCAATTGGTGAGAAGCTCAGGGTTTTACGACCGGCTTCATAGCGATAGACTTCTAATAAAGTATTCACCATCGCCAGCAAGTTGCGGTTGCTGCGATCCATTGTAGCGATCGCTTCTTGCATTCCTGGCGAGAGTTCTCCTAAGGCTCCTTGCCTAAATAAAGCCAGCATCCGCTCTGCGGCGACGATCGGCGTCCGCAAGTCGTGGGTGAGCCAGGAAACGAAATCTTCTCGCTGACGGGCAATTTGATCGCGTTCGTCCACACTATGCTTCAGCCGCAGAAGCGATCGCACCCGCGCCAGCAATTCGTCAACTTGCACTGGCTTGCGAATAAAATCATCTGCTCCGGTATCTAATCCCTCTACCACGCTGGCGTGATCGTGGGCTGTGATCAGTAAAATCGGGATAAATGGCAACTTAGTATTATCACGGACTCGCCTCGTGACTTCATATCCATCCATCCCCGGCATCATCACATCCAACAAGACCAAGTCTGGTGGAGATTGTTCAATCTCGTTTAAGGCAGAACGACCATTTTCCGCCAAGGTAATTTCATATCCCTCTTCTTCTAAAATGGTTTGAACCAAAAACAAGTTATCGGGAGAATCATCCACAACGAGAATGCGGTCAGTTTTAGAAGGTTGATTGAGACTCGAATGATTCTTCATGGAAGCGATAGGTTAACAACTCAAGTTTATTGAAATTAATTTTTGTAAATTAATCGTGCATCACGTAACATTCTTTACGCCTAAGGTATCATTTTGCCTCATTCTACAGAAGGATTGTTGGGGATCTTTACCGAATCTTTGCTTCTTTGGCTTCTATCCAGTGTTTGGACTAGCCCAATGACCTTAGCAACAGAAAATTAATTATAAACCTTTAGGATGACGGTCATACTTTTCTGTCATCTGATACATCTGGCTGCTCATTGCTGGAAAGAAAAAATCGCAGATATCTAGTTTATTTACATCTATAAATTAAGCAAAACGGGAAAGATAGGCAGTAGCGAAGTCAATTTCCTCGTGCGGATGGATAGGTAAAAGAGGTCTTTTGGGCGATCGCGCTCAAGATAGAAATTTGAGTGGTTGGTAATGAGACAGCTTTATCTACAGGATGGACGTGGAAGCGATCGCTTTAAACTCTCCGCTACTTGGCGGTCTGCGTTCTATGTTGACTGCGTTGTTTCCCCTCTGTTTAAATTTTTACGCCTCCGGATAGATTGACCGACCCCCCCAATTTCAGTCATCAATGAAGAGCAGATTCAAAGTTGGAAAGTATGGGTCGCTTAGCACCTGAATCTAGTCGAACCATTCGCAAACAACAACGCCCTGATTATCGTCCTTCGCCTAAAGTTCCTGTAAAACTGATCGCGGGCATCTACTTTTCTATACTTTTATCTATCTTTCTAGGGGTGCTACTGCTGAGCAGTGGCAGGATGACGATTGGCGGGGTTCCGTTGCCAATCTTGATGAGCTTCTTGAGCGATGATGCGGCACGAAATGCTTATTTAGCAGGAGAACCCGCAGCACTTCACGACCGTCTTGAGGTGATGGGCATCGAGGAGCAAATCAAAGAATATTATCGACCTCAAATTTCTGATGAAGCAAAACTAGACCAACACATTCACCAAATTCTGTATGACCGCACTGGTTATGTGGGGGCACAATACGAGGTGAATCCGGAAGGGGTATTAGTTTTGAAAAATAGATAAGTAGAGAAGCGATTAGTTGCATCTCTAGCAAGTTAATCGCTTCTCTACTACCAATTTAATCAGAATAAAAAGTAGCGTTGTGCTAATGGGAGAACGGTTGCCGGTTCGCAAGTCAGCAATTCCCCATCGGCTCGCACTTCGTAGGTTTCCGGATTTACTTCCATGTGAGGCAGGGCATCGTTTAATTTCATGTCTCGCTTACTGAGCTGCCGCGTACCGCTGACGGCAACGGCTGGCTTTTGTAGCTTAAGCTGGTTGGGAATCTCTTGTTCGAGTGCCGCTTGGGAAATAAAAGTTAGAGAAGTGGCAGCGATCGCGCCTCCAAAACTGCCGAACATTGGGCGCATATGCACGGGTTGCGGTGTGGGGATACTAGCGTTGGCATCGCCCATTTGAGCGTAAGCGATCGCACCCCCTTTGATGACTATCTCTGGCTTGACGCCAAAAAATGCCGGACGCCAGAGGCACAAATCCGCCAATTTCCCCGCTTCTACGGAACCAACATACTGCGAAATCCCGTGGGTAATGGCTGGATTGATTGTATATTTTGCAACGTAGCGCTTTGCCCTGAAATTATCTGCTCTTTCTTGCCCCTCTCCTGCCAGCAATGGAGAGAGGTTTCCCCGCTGCACTTTCATTTTGTGTGCCGTTTGCCAGGTGCGAATGATTACCTCGCCTACCCGCCCCATCGCCTGAGAATCAGAGGAAATCATGCTGAATGCACCCAAATCGTGCAGGATATCTTCAGCGGCAATGGTTTCCCGGCGAATCCGGGACTCGGCAAAGGCGACATCTTCGGGAATGCTGGGGTCGAGGTGATGACACACCATTAGCATATCCAGGTGTTCGTCTAGGGTATTGACGGTATAAGGGCGCGTCGGGTTAGTGGAAGAGGGCAGGACGTTCGCTTCGCCGCATACTTTGATAATGTCCGGCGCGTGACCTCCACCGGCTCCCTCGGTGTGGTAAGTGTGAATAACGCGATTCTTAAAGGCGGCGATGGTGGTTTCTACAAAACCGGCTTCGTTCAAGGTATCGGTATGAATGGCTACCTGCACATCATAATTATCCGCAACGTTCAAGCAAGTATCAATCGTCGCGGGTGTGGTGCCCCAGTCTTCGTGCAGTTTTAAACCTATCGCCCCGGCTAAGACTTGTTCGATTAGTCCTTGGGGTTGGCTGCTATTCCCTTTCCCCAAGAAGCCTAGATTTACCGGGAAGGCGTCAGCGGCTTGCAGCATCCGGTACATATTCCACGGGCCAGGAGTGCAAGTGGTCGCATTTGTACCCGTAGCGGGGCCAGTACCACCGCCGATCATGGTGGTGATGCCGGATGCGATCGCGACTTCAATCTGTTGCGGACAAATAAAGTGAATGTGGCTGTCAATCCCGCCCGCGGTGAGGATCATTCCTTCCCCAGCAACGACCTCGGTTCCAGGGCCAATAATAATCTCTACGTTGTCTTGAATATAGGGATTTCCCGCTTTCCCAATTTTGAAAATATTGCCATCTTTAATGCCAATATCGGCTTTGACAATCCCCCACCAGTCGAGGATTAAGGCGTTGGTAATCACCAGATCGACGGCACCGTCGGCATTAGAAATGGGGGATTGTCCCATACCATCCCGGATGACTTTGCCGCCACCGAATTTCACTTCATCGCCGTAGGTCGTGAAGTCTTGTTCGACTTCGATGAATAATTCGGTGTCAGCAAGACGAACGCGATCGCCGACTGTCGGGCCATAGGTTTCGGCGTAAGCGCGGCGATCCATTCTGTAACTCATCCTTGACTCCTCTAGAGTGGTATATTTTTAACGCAAAGGTTAGCGCAAAGGTACGCAGAGTTTTGGGTTATTCTTGGCGTTTTTTGGGCTACAAGCGATTAATTTTGAATCCCTCAAATTTCATTGAGAAGCCATTTCCCTCTGGAGAAGCGCACATCACCCCCACATTCACCGTCTCAGCCGGGGTGAGATAGCCAAGGCGAAGCATTGTGTACTGAGTGCCATCCAGAGAGTATTGCACCTCTACAGCGGTGCCGCGTCGATGTACGCGCATCCAAAGTGAAGCCGGGTTATCTGGCAGCGGGACAACAGACCAATCTGAGTAATCTCTTGTTACCACAGCGCTGACTTGTTGTACACCCTCGACAAATTCAATGCCACATTTTAACCAATTCGCCTCATCTAAGCGCAGCATCAATCCGGCTTGATCGTACAAATCTCGATACTCACCGCTAACTTTCACCTCAACCATGAAGTCTTTGTTCGCTTGCTGATGAAAAAAGTGACCGTTATCTCGAATGAAGCCGTAGTGAGTCTCTCGCCAAAAATCAGTTTTTCCAGCGGAAGTGATAGTAATTGTATTGCCTTGGACGTTCCAAATCGGCGGTTCGTTATACCATTCCATCGCCATTCTTTTCTAAATTTATACTGGTTCTTGGTCGAATCTCCGCATTAACTCAAGCAAAGCTTTCCGATCGGGTTTTTGTCCGTCTTTCATCAGTTCAGCCAGCCCCTCAAAATACTTTTCGCGTTCCCCTCCCGGACAAAACATTATTAACAGCTTTGCTGGCTTTGTGCTGCGGTTAGCGAATCCGTGAGGTGTACCGCGAGGGACAAGCACAAATCCCCCTGGTTGTCCTTTTACTGTTTTATCCCCAACGAGGATTTCCACTTCGCCTTCTAGGACATAAAACATCTCCTCCATCTGACGATGGATATGTGGTTGCGCCCCCGTTCCATCTAGTTCTAGGCTAAACTCAAACAGCCCTAAGTTTCCGTGAGTATCGGCACCAACTGCTTTAAATGTAGCTTCGCTGTTACCAATAGTAAGGTGCCTGCCTTCTCCAGGCGCTAGTACAATTTCTTGTATCGGTAAAGTCATTTAATTATCCTCATTGATCGCTATAGCGAACCATTTATCTTGCCATTGAAGCCATATACTTGACGGCTACCAACAAATGGCACTAATTCTACTTCTTTTTCATCTCCAGGTTCAAAGCGTACCGCCGTGCCTGCTGGAATATTCAGGCGCATTCCCTTTGCTTGTTCTCTATCAAAATCTAAAGATTCGTTCACCTCATAGAAGTGGAAATGAGAACCAACTTGAATCGGGCGATCGCCTGTATTTGCTACTTGTAGTTTTATACTAGGGCGACCCGCATTCAGTTCTATTTCCCCTGCTTGTACAAGCATTTCTCCAGGAACCATTTCAACTTCCTCTTTTAGTTTTTTATAAAAACGGCTAACTACTGTATAAATTCAACCATAGGAACCGGATCGGTGTCGTAAAAAGCTGAGTATAATTCGCTCCGTAAATTGCTCATAGTTACCTTATTTTTGTAAGATTATGTCTGATAATCCATTTGCTGACGGATTTTCTCTTTAATCTCGTATCCGGCGAACTTTTCACAAAGATATAAACCTAAATCAATTGCCGAAGTAACTCCTCTGGCGGTAATTACGTCACCTTCGTCAAAAACTCTTTTGTTGACGACAGACTTACAATATTTTTGAAGGTCTTGGAAAGCATTGGGATGGCTTGTTGCTGTTTTTCCTTGTAAAAATCCCGCTGCACCGAGTAGTAAAGAACCCGTACACACAGAAACTTTGAACTTGCAAGTTGCTGAGGTTTTCAGCCATGTCATTAACTCAGGATTGTCAACTAAGTTTCGGGTGCCAATTCCACCGGGTACGATAATCATGTCGTAGGGTTGGAGAGATTCACCTACTTTGATCGGAGTAAAACGAAGTCCAGCGTTATCGCTGACTTCTTGAGAATGGGCACAAATATCCCATTCTAAATCGGATATAAAATTCATTGTCTTGAGACGAGTAACTGGATCGTAAACTCCAATAAAATCTAAGGCGGTCATTCCGGTGTAAACGATAAATGCAACCTTCATAAACAATCCTTCAATCTACGAGATTATCTAACGAATTGGGTTGTGAACTGTAACCAACTTTGTACCATCGGGAAATGTAGCTTCTACCTGCACTTCATGCACCATCTCTGGCACACCTTCCATTACTTCTTCCCGTGACAGTAGGGTTGTCCCATAACTCATTAAATCGGCAACGGTGCGTCCATCTCTAGCGCCTTCCAGAATAGCAGCAGAAATATAAGCGATCGCTTCTGGGTAATTCAGCTTTAAACCTCTTCCCTTCCGGCGTTCCGCTAATAGTGCCGCTGTAAAAATCAACAGCTTATCTTTTTCCTGTGGCGTCAGTTGCATTGATAACCTCTTACATTCTTTCGTGTTCTCTACGCCTTCTACGATTCGCTCAAATTTGCCAAACTCTCGGTGGACAAGCAGGGCGTTCTAAAAAGTGCAATCGCAGCAAATTCCAAATATCTATAAACCAGTTTCGCACCTGGGAAGTAGAAGAACCACGATATCGACACAATAGCCCAGCCGGAAGACGAGTAATGCCTGCTTGGTGAAGATTTTCTCCTGTCCCTTTCTTAAAAAAGGGTGAATGATTCCCTAGATTTCGTGCTTTTTCTACAATCTCTGGTGACACCGCTTGCCCAATCCAGACTAAACTCGCTACAACGGATTGCCCAGCTAAACCGTGAGGACTGTCGAGGATTTCTGTCCCGCCGGGTAACCATTGCCTGTCAATCCACAGAGGGCGTCCTTGCTGCCAGATTTCAGTATGCGATCGCCACTCTCCGTGTAAGAATCTCTCCCCTCTGGCACTGCGTCCAAAGCGTGTAATTTCCCAACCCAGCCAACTTGCTTCTGGAGCTAATTCTACCCGCAAGTCTTGTCGATACATCGCACCGTCAAAAATAATTGTTTCCTGCGGTAGCCACTCCAAAGTAGCACCCGCGTTCACCTCGATTTCAATCGTTTGACTCGCTGGCAATCCATTGCTGCGATAAACCTTACCGGCGGCAGCGGTAGTGATTAAGGCTTGGGCGTTGGGTTGGAGGTGGAAATTAAGCGATAAGCGATCGCCCCCCACAACACCCCCCGCTGTATGCAAAATTACACTATGACAAATCTCCGACCCTTCTGGATAAAATGGGCGCTGTACCTTCAGCGGTGCTTTTACGCGATCGCTAATCACCTGGGTTTTGCTTTGGGTTTTAGAAAACTCCAAGTTAAGAATGCCGTGCCATCCAGAGGATGAGGGATTTGCTACTGCCGGATCGAGGTCTTTCATTAAATTTGGTGTATAAATTGTTAATTTTTTACTCCGGAAAATCATCTTAAACAAAAATACCATTAAACTCGATTCAACCGAATATTCTTAAGTCTTTATACTGGAGATTCTTATGGCGGCTATCAGCTTTGAAAGCTTAAAAAACGAATACCAGCAACTCTTTGATAACTGCAAAATCACTAAAAATAAAATTGAGCAAGTAGATAATATTTTAGATACCATTGATACAAATCGGGCTAGGTATGATGCGGTAGGGAAAAGACTGGCGATTCCCTGGTATGTGATAGCCATTATTCACAACATGGAATCTTCCTTAAATTTCAACACTCACCTGCATAATGGAGATCCGCTGACAAGAAAAACTATACGCGAACCAAAAGATCGCCCGTCTAGTGGGAATCCTCCTTTTACATGGGAAGAAAGTGCTATTGATGCTTTAACTTTTGATAAATTTGACCAATGGAAAGATTGGAGCCTTCCAAACATTCTTTTTAAGTTAGAAGGCTACAACGGTTGGGGTTATCGCCTCTACCATTCTGATGTTCTTTCACCTTATTTGTGGAGTGCTTCAAACCACTATACTAAAGGAAAATACGTTGACGATGGCACCTGGTCAAATACAGCCGTATCGCAGCAATACGGTGCCGCCGTACTTCTCCGCCGAATGATCGATCGAGGAACAATTACTTGGGATAATCCAGAAACCAGTGAGGTTGGAGAAAAAGATGTAGATATCCAACCTGGCGAAAAGCAACCTTTGGTATATTATTCACCAGATTCTAAGATTGATAACGGCAAAGAACTGCAACAGTTTTTAAATCAATTTTCAGGAATTTATTTAAGTGTAGATGGTTGCCTTGGTGATAAAACTTCCGAGGCTTTTAAAAAAGTTACTGGTTACTATCTCTTTGGAGATCCTAGAAATAAAAATTAATTTTAAATAGCAAATAAAATAGTAATTCTCTAATTTGTAAGTATTACTTATCAAGTGCAAAAAATCCGATAAATTAAAACTTACTAGCTTGTTGATTGCTTAGAAAAAGGCAATCAGCACCTTTTAGGGATTACCAATTGGATTGTTTAATTTAATGGGTAATTCAATGATAACTTCTGTTCCCTGCCCCGGTTCGGAGATAATAGCAATACGTCCTTGATGATGTTCTAGTATTTGATAACATACAGTTAGTCCTAAACCTATGCCTTTTCCGACAGGTTTGGTTGTAAAGAAAGGGTCAAATATTTTTGATTTAATCGCTGTTGGAATCCCGAAACCATTATCTTTAATTTTGATAATTATTTGCTTAGCTGCACTAAATTCAGTTTTAATGTAAATCCGTTTTTCGGGTTGATCTTTGAAAGTTTCCAGAGCATCAATTGCATTGCTGAAAATATTCATAAATACCTGGTTAAGCTGCGCCGGATAGCATTCAACGGGTGGCAGAACGCCGTACTGCTTAACTACCTGAATCTCTGGATTTCCCTCCGCCTTCCAGTCTCCGCCTGATTGCAAGCGATGCTGCACAATTAGCAAACTGCTATCAATTCCTTCATGAATGTTGACGCGCTTCCTTTCAGCTTCATCGAGTCGGGAAAAGTTTCGCAGTAATAGAATAATTTGACGAATACGATCGCTGCCAGCCCTCATTGAAGTAATAATTTTAGGTAGATCGCCCGTCAAAAAATCGAGATCGATGTCCTCAATATATTGCTGTATTTCAGCATCAGGATAACTTTTTTGATAGCGTTTTACGAGGTTCAGTAGATTTTTTGTGTAGTCACTGATATGGGGAAGATTACCATAAATAAAATTAATCGGATTGTTAATTTCGTGGGCAATGCCAGCAACAAGTTGACCCAAACTAGACATTTTTTCAGTTTGAATGAGTTGCGCCTGCGCCCTTCCCAAATTGCGTAATGCTTGACTTAGCTGTTGAGCGTTGGTAGTTAATTCAGTATTCAGTTGCTGTAGTTGGTCGTGGGCTTGCTGTAATTGCTGGTTTTTTTGCGAAAGCTCTTCAGTACGCTGTTGCACCCGTTCTTCAAGAGTCTGACGCGCCTGTTCTAGTTCCTCAGTACGCTTTGCAACTCGTTGCTCTAGGTTTTCGATGAGGGCTTTTAGCGCCTGAGCCATTTCTTGATAAGCATGAGCAAGTTGACCGATTTCACCACCCGCGCCGATACCGGGAATGGGGGTAGTCAAATCGCCTGCGGCTAAGGTTTTACTGCGTTCGGAGAGCTGGATAATCGGGTTGCCGATTTGTTTGGCTAGCAAATGTGCGATCGCAATCGATAACAAGGTAGCCAATCCCAGTCCTAGCCAAATCACACGGTTTAGGTTGATGGAAGCTTGATTAAAATACTTTGAGACAATTTGAATTTTGGCAATGGCAATAGGCTGATTGCGGGAAGTAATCGGAGCATATATCGTATTCAAACCAGATTTTGGTTCGATCCGATAAACTGTTTTACCTTTTTGAATCTTGCGTAACACCTGCGACTTTAAATTTGCTTGTTCCCAAGGCTCAATGCTGGATTTGGCATTGCTAGAAATGATTGATTTGCCATCTAGAGAAATAACTTGCAGTTTAGTGGTAGGTTGAGAGAAATTAAGAAAGTTACGCAACCAAGTTTCATCTAAATTTTGCCCTAAAATCAAAGTTCCGGGTGACTTCCCCGTACCATCGCTGTTGTAAACAGGCGCTGTTGAAAAGAGCAATATCTGAGGCAAGCCGCTATCAATCAACATCGTCGTTGGCTTGTTGGTAGCGATCGCATCTGTTATCCGCTCAGCTACATTCGGAATTCGCAAAGCGTCACCCCGCTCTCCCAAAATCTCTCCCCTACGATCCACCACTTTCACATGATCGACATCGGTAGAAAGAACAAGTTGCTCGGAGACTTCCTTTTTTATCCAAGCCTCATCTCGCTTCCCAATTGCGTTGTATAAATCTGTCCAGATTGCATAGCTAGAGGATAAATTTTGCAATCCTTTCTCAGTAGCCGCAGTGTATCCCCGAAAGGCTAAAACTTGATCGTCGAGCCGAGTCTTTTCTAAGTCGATGAGCGGCTGCTGCACAAACCGCCACGCTACAGCACTCAGGAACATCACGGGTAGCAAAGATGCCCCAAAGGTAAAAATTAGCAGCTTGGGTTGAAGCTGTTGCAGCCGCTTGAACATCTCTGAGTTAATATAGATGCGGTGTTTCGTCCTCCAGACAGATAATCTGTCACAAGGCTCTCCACAGTTTAGCGGCTGTGAGAGTAAACTGACCGCTCTATTTTCGGAGGCGTAAAAGCGCCTATCTTGAGAACTGTAAGTTCTACGGGTTCCTCGCAAAGATTGTTAGCGATCTGCATCAGACAGCCAGAAACCGTTGAATTACATCCTGACTGAGTTCGCTAGTCGAGCCAGACGCGACGATACCGCCTTTTTGCATCGCGTAGTACCGATCTGCTTGTCGGACAAAATGCAAGTGTTGCTCGACCAATAAAACAGAAATGCCGGTAGATTCAATAATGCGGCGCACTGCTGCTTCTATTTCTAAAATAATCGAGGGTTGAATGCCTTCTGTGGGTTCATCCAGTACAAGTAACTGCGGCTTCCCCATCAAAGCGCGAGCGATCGCGAGTTGCTGTTGTTGTCCTCCGCTTAAATCGCCGCCCATCCGAGACAGCATTGTTTTTAAAACAGGAAAGAGGGAAAATATTTCTTCTGGGATTTCTTCCTTACCACTTCTGCCCTCACGTCGCGCCTCCAAACCTAGCAACAAATTTTCTTTCACCGTCAAGCGCGGAATAATTTCCCGTCCTTGAGGAACATAACCAATTCCTAGCCGCGCCCGTCGATCTGGAGATTTGTCTATTATTATCTCATCAGCAAAAGTAATCGTGCCGCTACGGGGTTTAAGTAGCCCCATAATTGTTTTGAGTAGAGTGGTTTTGCCAACACCATTACGTCCAATTAGACACACCATTTGCCCTAAGGGGACGCTCAAATCTACATTGCGGAGGATATGGCTTTCACCGTAATAGACATTTAAATTAGAAATTTTTAGCATTTTATTGTGCTTGGTTGAATAAGACGCGATCGTTTTTTAATTGCTTAATTTAGCGCTTCTTTTTACTCCTCAATTTCTTTAAGCGGTTCTCCCTGAGGATCTAACTGCTCTCCTAAATAAACTTCTATAACGCGGGGGTCATTTTGTACTTCCTCAATCGTGCCTTCACACAACACCGAGCCTTCATGCAACACAGTTACTTTACGAGCAATTTGGCGCACAAATTCCATGTCATGTTCAATGACCAAAATAGAATGACTGTGAGCTAAAGCGATCAGTAGTTCCCCAATATTGTCAGTTTCTTCATCAGTTAGCCCTGCAACGGGTTCATCCACCAACAATAAATCGGGCGACTGAGCAACTAACATTCCAATTTCTAAGCGTTGTTTCTCCCCGTGAGAAAGTAAACCAGCGCGGATATCTGCTTTTGCACTTAAACCAATCGTTTCGAGCAAACTCATTACTTTACTACGTTCGCCAGTAGCAGGACGCCCAAACAGTGTTGCTAAGACATTTTTATTACGATTGCAGCTAAGTTCTAGGTTTTCGCGGGGCGTCAGGTTGAGGTAAATGCGGGGGGTTTGAAATTTACGACCAATTCCCAGACGGGCAATTTGATGTTCGGAGAGTGCTTTCACGTTTCTCCCCTTAAATAATACCCGTCCCTCAGTCGGTTGTACTTTGCCGGTAATGACATCCAAAAAGGTTGTTTTCCCGGCACCGTTTGGACCAATTACGACCCGTAATTCTCCGACATCCATGCTGAAATTCAGATGGTTCAGTGCTTTAAAACCATCGAAATTAACTGTTAAATTCTCAGTTTCTAATATTTTCGCGTTCATGCTGTACCTCTGGGTCTTCTTCAAGGCTGGGATAGGTTGCTACCTGCTTTCGCCCTAGAAGAGTCAGCAGGTGCTGGAAACCTTGATAGCGCAGCCAGCCGACTACACCATCGGGAAGAACTGTTACCACAATTAGGAATAATGCTCCCTGGAAAAATACCCAAATACCCGGAAATTGCTCGCTCAAAAGACTTTTGGCAAAGTTGACTAATAGCGCTCCGAATATAGCTCCGATTAAGCTAGCACGACCTCCCACTGCTACCCAAATTACCATTTCAATAGAAAAAGCAATATCCATTGCTTTTGGTGAAATCAAACCCGATTGAAGGGTGAATAAAGCACCCCCAATTCCAGCCAAAGCGGCGGAAATCGCAAACACCACAACTTTAAATCCAGTGGGATTATAGCCAGAAAAGCGCATCCGGCTCTCATCATCCCGAATCGCAACCAGAACTCGTCCAAAGCGATCGCTTGTCAGCCATCGGCACAAAGCATAAGCACCTGCTAAAAATAAGACTGTTAGCGCGTAGAAAACAAATTGCGTCTGACTATTACTGACTGTTGCGCCTAATAATGTTTTGAAATTGGTTAAACCATTGGTGCCGTTAAAAAATCCCTGTTGCCCGTTAAAGAAATTAAAAAATACAATCGTCGCTGCTTGAGTCAAAATTGAGAAGTAAACGCCCCGAATCCGGTTGCGAAATACTAAATAACCCAATATTGCGGCTAATACAGCCGGAATTATCACAACGGCTGCGGCGGCAAAACCAAACGAATAAAACGGCTGCCAGAACCAAGGCAATTCTGTTATGCCGAAGAGGCTCATAAATTCTGGTAAACCGTTCTTGAGAGGAGCTAATTGCAAGTGCATTGCCAAGGCATAGCCACCAAGTGCAAAAAATACACCATGCCCCAAACTGAGCATACCCGTGTAGCCCCAAATTAAATCAATGCCGAGGGCAGCGATCGCTAATGCCAAGAATCGCGCTAGCAAGTTGAGACGAAAGCCTGTGAGAACTGCTGGCATTACGAAAATGAGCAGCAAAGCGATCGCAATCGTCACCCCCACTTCCATCAGCACCGCTCGTCTGCGTTGCTGCTTCATGCCCTTAACTTCAAGAACCGCATCCAAAATCATCGCCTTGAGCCTCTACTCGATTGTCTTTGTTTAAGCATCAACGCTACGTCCCTTCTGTGGAAAAATCCCTCCTGGCCGCACCTGAAGGAACGCAATAATTAAGGCGAATACCATCACCTTCGCCATACTGGTTGTGCCGAAAAACTCAAAGAAATCCACTAAAGGCTTTATCGGTGCCACCATCGGCACTAAGACTTTAGAACTGATTAAGTAGTTAATCGTGCCAATTCCCATCGCTGCCACAATACTGCCCACCAGCTTACCGACGCCACCGACAACAACCACCATAAATGTATCGACGATGTAGTTCTGGCCTGTATTGGGTCCCACAGAACCCAGCAAACTAATCGCACAACCGGCAATTCCAGCCAATCCAGAACCCAAAGCAAATGTAATGGCATCAACTTTAGCAGTCGGAATTCCTAAACAAGCACTCATACTGCGATTCTGCATGACTGAGCGAATTCTTAATCCCCACGGAGACCGTTGCAAAAATACATAAATTCCGGCTACACAAACAATGGTTAGCGCAATAATAAATAGCCGCGTATAAGGCATCTGCAATGTGCCCAGCCGCAGCCCTCCTCGTAACCAGCTCGGTGCCGTTACGTCCACATTTTGAGCGCCAAACCAAGGCTTGGTGACAGCCAGTTTATAAGTTTGTCCCAAAACTGCACTTGTGGCACTCGCAACGCCTAAAGATATCGGCAACATGATTGCAATTACCCAGTTACGAATACGCTCAAAATCTGGGCGGCGGGACAGAATCCAAAAAGCGCCAAAAAACAAAAGGCAAAATATTCCAATGCCAATGACTAACACCCAGCTAACACTGCGAGCGAACTGCTGCAAAATCAGACTAACGCCCCAAGTTGCTAACAGGGTTTCTAGAGGGCGTCCGTAAAGATAACGAATTACCCCCCGTTCCAAAACTAATCCCACACCTGCTGTCACCAGGAAAGCCAAAATTAGCGCAAAAACAATATAGGTTTCAGACCAAGGCTTACCCAATATTTTGAAGCCATTTTGTACAACAAACGTTGTGTAGGCTCCTAGCATCATCAACTCACCATGAGCTAAGTTAATGACGCCCATGAGTCCAAAGACAATGGCTAGTCCCAACGCTGAAATTAACAAAACCGCGCCGATGCTAATTCCATTAAAAATCCCATCCAGCAATCCTGCTATCACACCGCTTCCTCAGCCATTAATCATGGGTCATTAGTCATGGATCGTGAGTCATTAGTTATTAGCTTTCAAATCCCCTAGGTTAGGTTGAGGTAACGGATGCTGTTGGCATTAATTTTTGACCTCTCCCCACCCCAAACTCTTCCATACAAGGGTAGAGGCTTCCAGACTCCCCCTTCCCTATGAGGGAAGGGGGATGGGGGGTTAGGTTCTTAATTAGCCAACACCATCAGGTAACGAAACCCAACCAATCTTCTCAAGATTGACGACTAATAACTAAGGACTAATTTTTAACCGCTTAAATTTTGTACTGACCACCTTTTTTGGAATCTGACCAGTCGCATCCCAAACCCTTAGTTGCAGCAACGAATTGGTTCCAAGGAACTGGCTTCACTGCTGATTTCGTCTCATAGACAATCTTAAAGAGACCATCATCTGCGACTTCACCTAGCCGTACAAACTTAGAAATGTGATGGTTACTTTCCATCGTTACAGTGCCTTCTGGAGCCTCAAACTTCTGACCAACCGCAGCCTTTCGCACTGCCTCTAAATCGTCAGCGGTTTTTGCTTTCTCGACAGCTTGCTTCCAAAGATAAACGGCAATGTAAGCTGCTTCCATCGGGTCGTTCGTTACCCGATCTTGACCGTATTTTGCCTTAAAAGCTTCGACAAATTTTTTATTTGTTGGGGTATCCACCGTTTGGAAGTAATTCCATGCAGCATATTGACCCTTGAGATATTCTGTGCCAATTGCTTTGACTTCTTCTTCGGCAATACTGACAGACATTACGGGATATTTATCTGGTCCCAACCCTGCACCTTGCATCTGCTTGAAGAAAGCCACATTACTATCCCCATTCAGGGTATTAAAAATGACCCCTCCATCAGGCAGAGCAGCTTTAATTTTAGTGATGATGGGCGTAACTTCTGTATTGCCTAGGGGTAAGTAATCTTCCCCGACGGTTTCGCCGCCTTTTGCCTTTAACTGCTCTTTAATAATCGTATTCGCGGTACGCGGAAAAACGTAATCTGAGCCAACTAGGAAGAATTTTTTACCCTTATTCTGCAATAGCCAATCGACTGCTGGCTCAATTTGTTGGTTGGGAGCAGCACCCGTATAGAAAATATTTTTGGAACACTCTTGACCCTCGTATTGCACGGGATACCAGAGCATATGACCTTTTTCTTCAAATACTGGCAGCACTGCTTTGCGGCTGGCGGAAGTCCAGCAGCCGAAAACGGTGACAACTTTATCCTGATCGATTAGCTTTCTCGCCTTTTCTGCAAAAGTAGGCCAGTCAGATTGACCATCTTCCTCAATTGCTTGAATTTGCTTGCCGAGGACGCCACCGGCTTTATTGATCTCCTCAATTGCCAACAGTTCGGCATCTACAACGCTGTTTTCGCTAATCGCCATCGTGCCGCTGCGAGAGTGCAGAATCCCCACTTTGATGGTGTTGCCTCCACCGGCAGCCGCAACGGTTGTCGCACTGGGAGAGGGAGACGCTGCTGTTGGGCTGGCAGTCTCAGAGGTGGAAGAGGGGGGAGTGCTGCTACAAGCTTTGAGAAGAATACTGGTTCCCAGAGTAGCAGAACCGTATAGAAGAAATTTACGTCGCCCTAATCGCCTTGCCATACCGTCACCGTACTCCTGGCTGAATCAGCCTAATGGTAGAGAACATACACAGTTAAGCAGTGATATTAGAGCGATGTTCTGGGAAAAAATTGTTATCAAAGATACAAAGAATCGAATTTTTGTATCTTTATCTAAGAAAGCTCAGCTTGCTGTTTTTGAAATTTCGCCCAGATTTAGGCGGATAAAGTCCACCACAGCGGTTAATCCTTGCTGAGTCTTCAAATTCGTAAAGATAAAGGGTTTTTCTCCACGCATCCTCCGCGCATCGCGTTCCATGACCCCTAAATCTGCTCCGACTTGAGGAGCAAGATCAATTTTGTTGATTGCTAAAAGATCGGATTTAGTAATTCCGGGACCACCTTTGCGCGGAATTTTGTCACCGGCTGCAACATCAATGACATAAATTGTCAAGTCTACAAGTTCTGGGCTGAAGGTAGCCGCTAAGTTATCGCCGCCACTTTCTAAAAACACTAAGTCTAAATCGGGAAATTGCTGTTCCATCTGTTCAATGGCGGCGATGTTCATGGAAGCGTCTTCGCGGATGGCGGTATGGGGACAGCCGCCAGTTTCGACACCCAGGATGCGATCGCTCTCCAAGGCGTGACTCCGCACTAAAAACTGGGCATCTTCCTGGGTATAAATATCATTCGTGACTACAGCAATTTGATATTTTTGCCGCATCGCCTTACATAAGGCTTCAACCAAGGCAGTTTTTCCCGAACCCACTGGGCCAGCTACTCCAACCCGAAAAGCATTCATAAAATTTTCTGAAAGCGAATGGCTAATTGCTCATCGTAGCAAGGCAATTAATCATTCGCTATTGACAGCTTTCACAAGCGGTTTGTCTTTGTTTAACTCCGAAATAAGCGCGTGTACTGTGTTTCGTGAGCGATACTCGCCAATGCTAATCCCCAGCCGCAACTACTCAGGGCGTCATCTTCTAACCCTAAAATTTCCTTGGCAGCCTGAATCAGGGTAGGTTGTAGTTCTAGAAGTAGCTGTTGCCCAGCCGTTTGTCCGAGGGGAATCAATTTGACCCCGGCTGCGATCAAATTGGTTGCCCAGCTGTGTAAGTAGCCCAAGAGGGCAGATGCAGCGTCGATTTGCCAATGGGCGGTGGCAATGCCGAAAGCGATCGCATAATTACAAGGACTCCCAATTGCATCCACCATTGACCGAACCTGCGGCTGTAATTCCAAAAGCAATCGGATTAGCGATCGCCCCATCTGCCAACTTTGTGCTTGCAACTCCTGTGTTTCCTTAGCAGCAGATAACCAGACATTCCAATAACTTAAAGCCTCCAAATCCCCAGCAATTGCCCCCCGATATCCCCGAATCATCACCGCCGCTTCCAACCGAATTGCTCCATAACCCAGTTCCTGCTTGAGCCAGTGTCCCAGATGTTGCAGGTTCTCAATTACACCAGCATCGACGAGGGTTTCCAGCCCTTCGGAATAGCTATAAGCACCTACCGGCAACGCGGGACTCACCAGTTGCATAAGACACAGCAGGTTAACTGGAGAATGGGGAATCGGTAATTGCTCGTTGGTCATTGTTGGTACGTAGGGAGTGGGGAAGAGTTTTAGGATGAAGCCTAGAGTTTTGTATCGGTTCTCGTTAAAACTCAGACGCGATTATCGCGTTTCTACAAATCAAAACTCAAAACTTAAAACTCCCCCATTACCGATTACCCGATTAACTAAGCGTGATGATGGTGTCCATAGGCACCCATTTCTGGATAAAAAGGCGAGATTTCCTCTCGTACCTCCATCCCCAGATGTTCCAGCATTGACTTTAAAACTGGGTCGGGAGACAACCGCAAATGAGTGGCAGCGATTTCTATCGGTACATGGCGATTGCCTAGATGATAAGCCGCCCGCAGCAAATCGAGGGGTTTCTGGGCAGTCGCAGTGAGAACGGGTTCCGGTTTAGCCACGATTCTCACGACGATATCACCGATTTCAGATTGAAGGAGATCGCGATCGCGCAACACGGTTCCTCTGGGTAAGCGCAGATACAAAGCTTGTCCCTCAGCAGTTTCAAAGCGATAGCGGCTGCGCGTGCGCTCCTCGGCAGTCAGAAAAAGAGTAAAGTTGACCGATGCATCCAAATTGGCGGGAAAGCGTTGCGTTATCGTTAGCATCACTGGAATCTTTAGTCAGCAAGTTATGGTGATGCTACTAACATCAGCACAGATGACATCAAAATCCGAGTCAAGCAGGGTCAGCAAAAGTTTATTTTTTACTGAGCTTGCAGACGGATCATTTCATTTTTTATCTGTGCTGCTACCTCCGAATTTTTTTGCGCCTCCACCGTAATTTGATTAAATAATCCAATGGACAAACCGTTGCTCTCAACAATCTTTTGAGACTGTTTGCAGTAATTGATGGCAATGGCCTGTGCATTTCCTGGAAGCGATCGCAGGCTATTCGGCTGGCTGCAAGCAATATTTGGAGGACTGCCCACGATTCTTTTGATCTCGTTATAGGCAGCTTGGCGACCCGGTTCCATCGCCAAAACAGCCCTGGCGAAGTTGCTTAAGTCCTTAGAGCTGAAGGGTGATTGAGCGTATGCCTGAGAACTAAAGTCAAGGCTATGAGAGCGCTCGGATAGACCGGGTGCAAAACCTAACAACAGACTTAGAGCAGCGAGAGTACCAACACTCAGGCATTGAGATAAGACTCGATTCAGAGAGCGACGTGAACTGTATAAAGTCATCATGATCTAGTGCGACCAAAAAATAGAAAATCAAAACACACACGGATTACTTTTTCTGAACTGTTTTAAGGGTGAGAAGTTCCAGCTAGGGATGGGCATTCGTAGATTTACATCTCGTGTTGGTACCTCAGAAAACAGAAGCCTTCTCCCTACGGAGTAGGGATCGAGTAGTAATCTACAACTAACTACGGATATTAAGAGTGTGTGGATTTTACCATACTTTCGCATAAAAAGCGGGGCGTTACCAAAGCTGTAACGATTGGGTGGTATAGGTAGCGCTTTCCTCCCTACCTCTAGGTGTAGAGGTAGGGAGGAAAGAAGTCTTCCTACGTGTTTATGCCTTCATTGATACAATTGACACAGTTCGATAACTTTCATTTGTAACGTTGAAATGGGGTCCGCTCCTCGCTTGAGGGCGACTTCCAATTCCAGGAGTAAGGGTAAGGTTAAGGTGAGGTGACGCACAGAGAAGTCTTTGACTTCTTGGCGCAGAAAGTAAATTCGTTTGGGGTTGCCGATTTCTGCCGCAGTGGCGATCGCTCGTTCATCTCGCTCACCGCTCTCTACCATCAGTTTCACCCACAACCAGGTACGAAATTGACCGATGAGGGTAGCGACAATCCGCAAAGCGGGTTCGTTATGACCGATTAAGTCGGCAACCAGCGAACAGGCGTGGGCGGTATTCCCCTTGGCGATCGCCGATGCGAGCTGCAAGCTGTTTTGGGTGTTAGAGGTTACTAGGGCAGCAACGACTTCAAGGGCGATCGCGTCTTGGGATACGCCTGCTTGGTCAGAAGCGGTGGGAAGAGGCTTCGGGATACCGGCGTAAACCTGCAACTTTTCCAGTTCGTTCCAAAGTTGTCTGGTATCATTTCCCACAGATTGGGCTAACAGTTCGGCAGCTGCGGGGGTTAGTTTTACACCGACTTGCTGGGCAACCTGACGCACCTTTTTTAGCAGTTCTTCAGTTTTCCAGGGCGGGATGAGCGAAAATTCTCGAATATCAGCATGGTTTTGCAGCAGCTTTGTAGACCGGAGACGCCCATCGGGTTTAGAGCGAGTCGTCAGCAAAAATACTGAAGACTCAGGAATCGCCGGTATCGTACGCTCCAGTTCAGCCAGCAGATCTTCCGAACAGTGCAGGCATATAGTAGTATCAACCAACCATACCAAACGGTAGGCGCTGCCAAAGGGTGGTGTCATTGCTTGGTTTAAAGCAGTGATGACCGCATCGGGTAGCGCTTGAGAAATTTTGTCATAGTTAAAGTTAGCCCATTGGGGGTCGAGAATGCGATCGCGCAGGGAGTCAACAGCTTTTTCCAGGGCAAAATCATCCTCACCCCAGTAGAGGTAAATTGGCATTAAAGCATCTCTGAAAAGTACGAGGCTATTAAGATTGGACGAGACTTATCACACTTATTTAAATCGGGTAGCACGGCTAACACTACCTGCAACCTACGAGTCCCAAGTACAGCATATACAGGAGTCTCCGAAGTTTAAGCCCTCCCCGTCAGGGACAAGACAAGCCGTGCCTTTCCCTGGCTATTCGGCGATCACGCCACCTGCGGGAGAAGAATCCGAGAATGCGACGTTTTACGAAAGCTTGAAAGCGTGCCAAGAGCAACTCCTACAGCAGCTAGATCCTGGTTTTATTGTGCCAGTCCCTGCTGAGAGTTTTCATGTGACCTTAGCAGATTTGATTTGGGACAGTGCTTATCGGCACACCACGAGTGAGAATCCGGAGTTTGAAGAACAACTGCGCGATCGCATTGCTCAAATTTTCGAGCAGTCCCAGCCATCTCTCACTGGCGGCAATCCGATGCTTTGGCAGTTGCTGGGGTTGATGGTAATGCCCCGTGCAGTCGCGGTTTGTTTAGTCCCCAAAGACGAAGGCACTTACGAGCGAATGTTGAAGTTTCGCCGGTTTATCTATCAAAGTCGGAGTTTGATAGAGTTGGGGATTGAACAGCAATATCGTTTTACTGCCCATGTGACGCTGGGCTATTTTGGCGATATTTCACCAGATTTGAACCGCGCTCGCTTGTGTGAAAAACTTTCTCAAATTAACAACCAATGGTTGGAAAATTCTCCAGAAATTTGGACACACCAAGCGCAATTGCGAAAATTTGACGATATGACCCGGTATTATCGGGAACCTGATTGGCCCGTTTTAACTTTTTAAAAACAATCGGCTAATAGCGGCTTACAAATCGCTATTAGCTGACTCCTGATTTATGAGCTTACCCATTCATCCCATCCTCCAGCAAAGTTTTGCTCTCATCGATCGAGAAATTGGCGAACACCGCTTTAGCCCCTCCGAGTACGCAATTGTACGTCGAGCCATCCACAGCACCGCTGATTTTGAATTTGCCCAATTAATTCGATTTAGTGAGGGGGCGATTGAAAGCGCGATCGCTGCCTTGCGGCGTCGTGTGCCGATTGTTACAGACGTTGGCATGGTCAAACAGGGAGTGGCGGGAATGGTGGCGCAAACCTTTAACAATCCCCTGGTTGCCGCTGTGGAACAAGCAAGCGTTGCTCTTCCTGGCAAGACGCGCACGGAAACCGGCTTACTAAAATGTTGGCAAGAATTTCCAGAGGCAATTTATGCGATTGGTAATGCTCCCACTGCTCTGCTGGCTTTGTGTGCAGAGTTACCCTCGGCACCCATTCAACCGGCTTTAGTGATTGGCGCACCCGTTGGATTTATCTCCGTCGTAGAGTCTAAAGCGGTACTAGAAAAGACGCCCGTACCCCAAATTCGGATTGAGGGGCGCAAGGGCGGTTCACCGATTACCGCTGCGATTGTGAATGCTTTACTTCTGTTGGCTTGGGAGGCAGAGGAATGTTAGGGATTCGCTGCCTATTTAGGGTCACGAAAAACCGATTTGCGTTGAGTCGGTATCGCAGCGACTTTCCGCCATCGGGTGCATTCAGCCGCTATTCATGACACTGGTACACGTTGTTGGAATTGGCTTGGATGGTGCAGATGGGCTGAGTCATGGTGTGCGGGAGATTGTAGAGCAAGCGACGCTGTTAATTGGGAGCGATCGCCATCTCTCTTACTTTCCCAATTCCTCAGCCCAACGTTTGATTCTGGGTGACTTGACAAAGGTAGTTGTGGAAATTCGCGATCGCCTGTCTGCGGGTTCTGGCGGCATTGTCGTATTGGTGAGTGGCGATCCCCTCTTTTTTGGACTAGGACGGCTGTTGGTGGCACAACTACCCTCAGCAGAATTAACGTTTCATCCGCATCTGAGTTCGGTTCAGCTGGCTTTTAACCGGATTAAGGTTCCCTGGCAGGATGCGCGTGTCATCAGCGCCCACGGGCGATCGCTGGATGAGTTAACCCAAGCGCTGCAACAGGGCATTGAGAAGATTGCTGTATTAACCGATACTCAAAATACGCCGGAAGCGATCGCTCGTCTGTTACTCGCTTTAGATTTACCTAGCACTTATGAGTTCTGGGTTTGTGAAAATTTAGGCGGTGCCGATGAGCGAGTTCGGTCTTTTCCCTGTGTCGGAAGACAATTAATTACGGCTCTACAAGAGCAAGATTTTGCTTCTTTGAATGTTGTTGTCTTGCTACGTCCCTCTGATTCAGGGAGTAAGAGTGGGGACGCATTCCTACCGAATCTGGATGCCCTGCCGATGCTGGGAGTCCCGGATGGGAGTTTCTTGAGTTTTAGCGATCGCCCTGGCTTGATGACGAAGCGGGAAGTGCGGGTTCTTGTACTGGGAGAACTGGCGCTACAGCCGGGACAAATTATTTGGGATATTGGGGCAGGTACTGGCTCAGTTTCGATTGAAATTGCCCGTTTATTCCCCACTTCTCGCGTCTATGCGATTGAGAAAACGGCTGCTGGCACGATGTTAATTCAGCAGAACTGCGATCGCTTCCAAGTAGAAAATGTGATTTCTATTCATGGCAGCGCCCCAGAAGCTTTGTACAGCCTCCCTGCACCTAACCGCATCTTTATTGGCGGTAGCGGCGGCAATTTAACTGAAATTCTCGATACCTGCAATTCGCATTTAACGGCTTCAGGGCGCTTGGTACTGGCACTCGCCACACTAGAACACCTGAATGAGGCTTTGAGTTGGTTATCGCGTCAGCAATGGGATTATCACTTGTTGCAAGTGCAGTTATCGCGTTCTGTGCCGGTGGGATCGCTGACTCGGTTTTCCCCGCTGAATCCGGTCACGATTCTGGCAGCAAATCGCTCATTTTAAAGATGCTCATTTTAAAGATAAATTTGCCAGATTAAAATCCCAGTTCCCAGCAGACAAAAAATTCCCGCCGCACCCGCCAGAGGCTTTTCTCCCAAACCAGTTACCCAAGCCGGAACCATGCCAGTGTAGCGAATCACTCTCGTCGTATCCAAACTTGCGATCGCCCAAATCCATCCTGCATGAAGTCCCCATGCCAAGCCTAGATTCCCATCATCACAGACACGAGCCAGCACTAATACCATCCCCATCAGCCATAATCCCGGTAGCTGAGGCAATGTTTCCTGCTGTTCCCAAACCAAATGAAGCAGCGCAAAAATTAAGCTAGAAACTGCCGCCGCTACCCAAGTTGAATAATCTTGCTGGAGTTCCGTAAGCAGAAATCCCCGAAAAATTAACTCTTCAATTCCACTAATCAATAATCCCAATAACAATGTTGGGAGTAAGACAGATCCGACTACCGACCACAGATTTTGCGGTGGGTTCTGTGTATCTTCAGGGAGGGGATTCTCTTGAGATCGCCACTCGATCCAGCCCAACGCTTTTTGGATGCCAAACACCACTAGCAGACTTAGCACCCCTAAAGCGAAGCCTTGTCCTAGTGAAATGAATATTGAAGCTTTCCAGTCCAACCCATAATCCGAAAAAAAAGCCCCCTCCACCCAAGCGGCACCCCAGACGATCGCAGGGGCAATTAAATAGAGCGAAGCTAATAAAGGAAGCTTTTGCTCTACAGCCAAGGGGTGAAAGGGTCGCCATTTCAGCACTGCTGCCAAAGGAATCGCAACTGGCAACCAAAGAACTAACCAGACAATGAAGAAAGCGATCGCCTTCAACACAGCAGGAGTTTGTGGAAGTGATACCAGCCACCAATCGGCTCGTTCAAAAATAGGCATTGTTAAAGACAGCTTTCATTGGCTCAAGCGTAACACCTCAAGTTTGGGAAAAAACTGCCTTATTTACCGCTGGGGGTAAGCATGAACCCCCGCAGCTTTTATGTCTAGTCCACAAAAGATGTATTTGCTTTCCCTAGGATGCTCCCTTGAAAGGAGAGGCAGTTGGTTCTTTCAAATTTCCCGATAAATTTGTTAGAAGCAACGCCTTATCAGAAAGCATTACCGCTTATCATGCAGTCGCCTCCTCACTTTCGCTTTCATCACTGGTATCGTCTCCAGTCTTACTGCCGCCATCCACCTGAATTAGGTGAATATGCTTGTAACCCAGCTTAATTTCAAACTCATCACCAGGCTTTAATCCCATTGCCTCAGTGTAAGTTGCACCAATAACAATTTGACCATTTTTGTGTACGCTTACACGATAGGTTGGTTCGCGACCCCGACCATCTTTTGTTCCTTCTGGATCGAGGGGAACACCTTTCGCGCCTAAAACTGCGTCATAAAAGTCTGTTAAGTTGACGCGAGTCTGGTTGTTCTTTGTTACGGTGTAATAGCCACAGCGTTTTGCTGTTTCTCGCCGTGGTAAGTGTGAAAGCTCTTTTACTTTTTGAAGCAGTGCTTTCCCTGTCAATGGAGCTGTTGCGGTTTCACTCATCGCTATATGCAAAATACACTTCAATCTACAGTATAGTAAAGAGTGTCTAATGCCAATATTTGGCTGACTAAAAAAATATATCGTTAAATCACTCAACTTTCACAAGGATATTTACAAGAGCATCCTCCAAATTCTTAGATTGCAGCAAAATTGCGTAATTGGGTAAAAGTTGAGGTTCTTACTACCAGATAGCAGATGGTTAAAGGACAGACTAGAGACTAGAGACTAGAGATTTTGTAAAGTTTAAAGTATAAAGTGTAAAGTATTTACTTCTGAAAATCTATCTTTTGGAGGGGAAGACAGGAGAGCTGTCTGTTTTATCCTTCAAGCCTTCGGCATCTAAAAATCAGCTACACCCATTAGTCTAGTCATGCCAAACAAAGCTTGTATTTGTCTACAGATCCTAAATTCAGCTTTAGACTAGAAGTTAAGAGCAATGAAGAGCTTTGAAGCATGCAAGTCCTTTTTAAGGTCATCCGGCAGGAGCAAAATTCCTCTCCTGTAGTACAGACTTACACGTTGGATGTCGATCCTGGTAACACAATTCTGGACTGCCTAAATCTTATTAAGTGGGAGCAGGATGGAAGTTTAGCTTTTCGCAAGAATTGTCGCAACACAATTTGCGGCAGTTGTGGAATGCGAATCAACGGTCGTTCCGCTTTGGCGTGTAAGGAAAATATTGGCAGTGAAGTGCAAAGGCTGCAACAGATAGCAGCGAGTGCTACCCTTTCAGATGCCCCGCAAAAACCTTTAGATGCCATCCCAGAAATTACTATTGCACCAATGGGCAATATGCCGGTCATTAAAGATTTGGTGGTGGATATGCGTAGTTTTTGGGATCATCTTGAAGTAGTTGAACCCTATGTGAGTACGGGGGCAAATCCTATACCGGAACGAGAGTTTTTACAAACACCCGAAGAACGCGATCGCCTTAATCAAACAGGCAATTGTATATTGTGTGGTGCCTGCTATTCTGAATGCAACGCCCGTGAGGTTAATTCGGATTTTGTAGGACCTCACGCCCTTGCAAAGGCTTATCGAATGGTAGCGGATTCTCGTGACGCCGAAATAGAATCCCGTTTGGAAAATTACAACGAAGGCACCAAAGGCGTCTGGGGTTGTACCCGCTGTTTTATGTGTAATACGGTTTGTCCGATGGATGTGGCACCAATGGATCAAATCGGCAAAATTAAACAGCAAATTCTCGACCGCAAGGACGAGCAAGCCAGTCGTTCAATCCGTCACCGGAAAGTATTAATTGATCTAGTGAAGGAAGGTGGTTGGATTGATGAACGTCGGTTTGGTTTACAAGTCGTGGGAAATTCTTTTAGAGACATCAAGGGGATGATTAGCCTGGGACCACTCGGATTAAGAATGCTGGCTCGCGGTAAGTTTCCTTTGGGGTTTGAGCCGTCTGCTGGGGCTGAGGTAGTGCGATCGCTCATTGAATCTGTCCAAAGCCTTGAGTCTTAATCATATTGAATCACGATTGAAGTAAAAACAATGAATCCTGAAACAACTTCCCCAGAACAATCACCCATAGAAACACCCGCAGAAAATTACAACCAACCAGAGCCTGCTTTCGGCTGGACGCTCTACTCCGAGCAAATCAACGGACGATTCGCAATGGTAGGGTTTGTTGCTTTATTGGTGCTGGAATTTTTCACCCATCAGGATTTTTTTACCTGGCTGGGTTTGCGCTAATCCGCACTTAAAGACATGGATTGGTTAACCGCCAATTCCATCCGTAGGGGCGTGGATTTGTGAGTTGCTAATTCCATCCGTAGGGGCATGGTATAAACACGCCCCTACGCATCTAGATTCTGCCTTAATATCTACCCAAATTAACTGGCTACACCTGAACCGGAGTGCTAAACCGGATTTTAAGATAATCATCCTCCATCTTTGCTCCAGCCGGTTGCAGGGCTGCCAAGGCTTGCGGTAACACCAAATTGCGGCGGTGATTGCCTATCGTAATGTTTAATTCATCGCCGGTTTTACTTAGTTGGATATTATCTTTGGCAATACCGGGCAAGTAAAGTTCTAAGCTGTAGTTATTTTGGTCTTGCACAACCCTCAGAGTAGTTTCCTTGTAATACACCTGAGTGGGATCTTCATCTTTATAGAGCGTTTCCTTTAACCGTTCTAAAGCCTCTAACCCACACATTTCTTCTGAGTAAAGCGGAACTTCCTTGACTGGTAAGGGATGGAAGTTTTCGTGAATTTCCTGCCGATATTGCTGCTGGCTTTCTTTCCAACGTTGAAAGAAAGGGTCGGTCACTTGATCGGGGATAATCCGATTTGCCACCACTAAATCCGTAGCAACATTGTATAAACTTAAATAAGCATGGGCGCGGAGAGACTCTTTAATCACCATTTTTTCGGGATTGGTGACGAGGCGCACCGAAGTCTGAGTATTGTCACTCAATACTTTTTCTAAAGCTTCAATCTGCTCGTAGAATTCAAAGGGAGCGTCCATTACCTCTTTATCGGGCAAGGAAAAACCGGCAATTGGTCTGAAGATCGGTTCAACTAGAGGTCTGAGCGCTACTGATATCCCCTGTAACGGCTTGTAAAAACGTCTCATATACCAGCCGCCGACTTCCGGTAGACTGAGCAATCTTAGAGCCGTACCAGTAGGAGCTGAGTCAATAATTAAAACGTCAAACTCGCCTTCATCGTAGTGGCGCTTCATGCGTACCAAACCGAAAATTTCATCCATGCCGGGAAGAATTGCTAATTCTTCCGCTTGTACGCCTTCCAAGCCTCTTGCCTGCAAAACTTGGGTAATATAACGCTTAACTGCGCCCCAGTTGCCTTCTAATTCCATCAGAGCATCTAATTCAGCCCCCCACAAGTTTGGACGAACCTGTCGCGGATCGTGCCCCAGTTCCAAGTCAAAACTGTCGGCGAGAGAGTGAGCGGGATCGGTACTTAAAACAAGGGTTTTGTAACCGAGTTCGGCACAACGCAAGCCAGTAGCGGCGGCTACAGAAGTTTTGCCAACGCCACCCTTGCCGGTCATCAAAATTACGCGCATGAATGCTTTTTTCCTATCTGAGAATTGTTTACGTTACTTATTATTTTTTCCCTGTTTTAAGGGTAACAAATGTTGTTTCAACACATCAAAACGCGAACATTTCCAGTAGTCGATATGGGAAGCAATCATTCCATCAGTGTTGAGTTTCAACTCACTCCAGCCTGGGATGGCGATACGAGGTTTCCACGGCAGAGGGGTATTCCAGCTCAAAGTCCACTCAAGTTGGATTGTATCTCCGGATTTGCGAATGTCATGTAAATCCATCTTGACGTTCATAAACCAGGTTTTGATAAAGCCAATCATGAGTTTGTAACGCTCAAGACCATTAAATTTGTTCAGCGGATCTTTGAAAAAAACGTCTTCTGCATAGATGCTGTAGGTTTGGTTTTCTGGAAATCTTTGGTAGTCGTCTTTGAGGATTTGAATGATGTCCATAAGACTTAGAGGGTGACAAGAAGCTACGGTTCGATTTCAGTCCAGAGGCGTTCTAGCTGACGCCGCCATGCTGCCAGCACTTCTTCACGAGCCTCTGGAGGCAGATCCAAATCGCCCATGAGACCTTCTTCATAGAACCGATCGAGGGTTTGGAGTGTGGCTTCGAGGGATTGTCCTTGCTGCTTGGCAGCCAGGATAATTTGACTAATTCGACTTTCAACGAGCTGATTAAAGCAGTCAGATAAACCTGTCTGATGCAGAGAAATGAGTCGCGCGATCGCTCCTGAAAAATCCTCTACATTTAAAGTCTCAAGATTGTGCTGAAATACACCCCATAGCACTCCCTGATTCAGGGCGTAACGAGTCTCCTGAGTGTCATCAAAGTTGGCTTCCAGCAGCTGTTCTACAAACGGTTGGGCTTCTTGAGCGGGTGCAATCGGTAAGAGAACTCGCAGCCAAGAACTGTCATCGGAAAGCAGCACCAACAGACGCATCTGAGTCGTTTCTACTTGCCACAAGCCGGGGGCAGTTGCTTCAATCGCTGCGGCATCAAATAGTTCTGTAAGGGTTTTGGTAATGTCTTCAGGTTTCATAATTTCCAAATAATAAACCCCCAGCCTTAGCCGGGGGAAACTTCAAAAGACAGAAGATTGAGGACAGAAGGAGGAATTTATTCCTCATCCTTCATCTTTTCAAGAGAGCCATTCCTCAACAGCGTCTTCTTTGGTGTTGGTATTGCGCGATGGCGTTTCGCGGTTAAACTTCATGTGAATCGACCGAGTTTGCTCGCCATCAGCCGCCACTGCCATAATTGGGTAGTCAATCAGACCATCTTGGAAGGACATCTGGAAGCGGAAGGTGCCATCTGGATTCAGCTTGATGGGACGACCGCCAATTGTGACTGTAGCATCTGGCTCAGTAGCACCGTAAACAATGAGTTCAGCATCGGCAACCAACCAGAACTGGCGAGGACGCATCGGGATGCCGGAACCTGAGAAGCCAGCGCCGGACATTCCCACACCAGACATGGTAAGACCAGATACGGTAGGAACTGCCCACATCCCAACGCCAGAGGGGAAGACGTAGGAACTCAGAGCTTGTTCGGCAAGGGACACTGACTGCATCGAACCAGGTACTTGCTGCATGGAGCCAAACAACGAACCGGCTACCCGTTGAGCTTCGACGGTCTGAGCCATGCCGAAGATTTCGTCGTAAATAGGATTGCCACCTGTGGCTACACTACCGTAGCCAGCCATTGCCATTTTCTTGGCAGGGGGAACCAGTTCGAGGAAAGTCTTGCCGCGTAGGTCTTCTTCCCAAGCAACGGTGATGAATTGGTCTTCAATCCAATCTGAAGGATAAACGGGAGGAACGCGGACGGGAGCGGAACGAGCTAAGACGAGCCAGCGACCATCAGCACAACGGTAGCCGATGTCTACAGCATAGTCGCGATCGCTCACGGGCATCGGCAAATACCATTCCCGCGCTAGCTCATCGCAAGGATATTCCTGAATGCTGTGAGGGCTTTGATATTCCAGATTCACGTCGGTGACATCATAGAGTCGCAGCGCGAGTTGTTGTCCTCCCTGACGGCGTAAATCTTCTTTATGATCGTTGGGGATATCCCAGTAGGTGTATGCCCATTGGGGGTCGCGAGGCATCAGGACAACCCGGCTTTCACCGTAGCCACCCGGAAGATCCCCTAGACCTTCATCTACGGATGCAAGGGTTCCACCTGTGCGATCTTCCTGTCCCAGTTCAAATTTTGCTGCTTCCACTTCTTCTTGCGCCTCCACTATACGAGTTGAACCGAGAGAAATCTTGGTGCGTTGAACTTCTTTAATTGCTGTTAGCAGTTGCTCTTTACGCATTCTGCTGTATCGAGAGATGCTGCATTCGCTAGCAACTTTACGGAGTTGCCTTAATGTCATCTCTTCCAATGGTGGGCGTTCTTTTGCCATAACAAATAGTCTCCGGTAGTTTGGGCGGCAGTTAGGTTACTTCTCTAGAGACTGACTAGCAAAGCAGCACAAAATGCTATTTCGCATCTCTTCAACTTCGGAAAGTTGTGCCATGTTATCCCCTTTCTGAAATCCGTAACGTCTCAATGGTTAGCTGCGGTCTTGAATGAGCCGGTGTCAGTCTTGAATAGGGGCTGCTTTTGTGACGCCAAGAAGACTGACTGGCTTTCTTGGCTGGATTGAGAATCTAACTGAGCGCCCAGGATTTTAGAAATTTGCTGATTAGAGCATTTCTTTGGGATCGCGGGATCGCTTTGTTAATTTCATGTTGCAGAAAAATACCGGGTTAGGTCAAGGGGTGTTTCAGCCGATTATAGGTATATCTACGAAGTTATAAGGGACTTGGGGATCGAATTGTCATGAGATTTTGACATTGCAAACGGATTGGGATCGCCGTAACTTGTCAATTTGTCGGAAACGTTCCCATGCAGATCTACAATGTCAGATAATCTTGACAAAATAAGCGAAACCCATTCACTTTTTTGGGGCAATCGTTGAAATCTGTCCTTGCCCCAATCCTTCCCCAATCATTAGAGGCAAAGAGAGATTGGTCTCATTCTTAAGGTCCCCTGCCTTGGGAACGCTTTCTTCAGAGGCTCAACTTTTGGTAATCAGCAAGAAAGCTAGATTAATGAGGCAGAAACGAGAACTCCTGTATTGGCGTTTTCGGATTAACCATATACAAGCAGCCAAACCGGAATCATCAACAGTAGCAGTCCGATACTTAGGACAATACTGCTGGCGGCTAAATCTGGGTCGAGATCGTACTCCTCCGCCAGGATCAAACTCGCAAAGGCAGTGGGCACACCTGCCATGAGAACCATTGCCAAGCGGGCATCGCCCGATAAACCAATTAGGGTGGCTGCAATACCCACCAGTCCTGGCATCACCACAACTTTCACCAGGGCAGGGAGTAAGGCAACCCGAAAACTCTTCCATCCTTGCAGCTGAGCGAGCCGTATCCCCATTAGCACAAAGGAGCTAGCAATGACAAACCCTACAGAAGCTTGCAGTCCTGATTCTAGTAGAGTCGGCAGTTCAACCGAGCGAGTGAGGTATCCGAAACTAAATGTCCACAAGGCAGGAACGGTCAAGATATCTCGAAGTTGAATCCACCAATGATTTCGCTTTGCGGGTCGCCCAAAGTAGCTGGCGATAAAGACACCAATTCCATAGGTACCAATGATGTTATTCGTGACGCTGTAGAAGACGGCTAAACCCACAGCTTGAGCGCTAATCAAAGAAGGAGCGATCGCTAACCCCACAAAACCTGTATTGCCCAGCATGGCAGACAGGATGAAACTCCCACAGTGAGGTCGGTCTAAGAAAGGCAGGACAGAAGACTTTTTACTGTCGCCATTTTCACGGCTGAACCGTTTCCAGACCTGCAAACTTAGCCATGCAAAGGTCAAACCGACCGCCAAAGCTCCTATGGCAAGCAGCGGAACCACTCCAGCATTTTCCGATAAGTTTGCCTGACGAGCCAGCGTCAGAATTTGTAGCGGCACCCCAACCCAATAAAGACCGCGACCCAGCAACCTGGGTAAGGAATTAGGGATAAATCTAAAGAGTATAAAACCGAGTGCCGTCCACAGGATGATGGGGGTATAGGCATGAAATAAGGTTTCGGTCATTCGTTATTAGCCACTGGTTATCAGCCACGGTCAAGCGTTAACAATCGGTCGCCTAATGACGAGCCGACTCATGACTAATCCCCAATGACTACCTCAGAACCTTCATGTCCTGGATCAGCCACTGACCATCTTTGCGTACCAGGTCATAACGCACGCGCAGGCTTTCATCATAGGAAGAAGCTTGATTGAGCTTACCTGCTTTATAGAAATCTGCGGCTTCATTCACCTGTGCATCCACTTTGGCGCGATCGGGATTGCGATCGCTCATTTCAACAGATTTTACCTCGACCTTGTGCCTGTACTTCCAGTACGAGTTACTGTTCTTTGTGCTTTGAGAACGTTTTTGCCAACGAGATAAAGCGGGATCGGCAAGGATTTGCTGTAATTTTTCGACGGTATGCTCTTCACCTAAGGCATCGGCTTTACTAGCAAGCCAAATCTGAACCAATTGTCGAGCTGTTTCCTGGGTTAGAGGGCCAGATGGACTCAGTAGTTTACTGCCTGGTTCGGGAATGGGTACTGGAGGAGCAGCTAGCTGTACCATTGGTTGCTCTCCTTCTAAGAGCGGGCCTGAGAAACTTCTCTGGAGCCAACTGAAAGCAGCGGTCGCTAGCATTAGCAAGACTCCCAAACTGAGAATCCCGGCAAGTCCCAGTAAAAGAAGCCGTCCAGTTTTTGCCGAGCGCAAGGAAGCTGTAGAACGTTGAAGACGACCGCCTGAACGACGAGCTGATACATCTCCTCCTGTGGGGGATGCCTTGGACACAGAATCTGGTCTCCGCAACCGACTCGCGATTGTTGCCCGTGGTTGTTCATTTTGTTCCAGTGAATTCCCTCGGCGGCGCTGACGCTTCGAGGCAGAATCCCCAGGCAGGCCCGGATCGTTGCCTTCTGGTTCTGGAGACCGAGAAACTCGTTCTGCCGCCGGTAAATTCGATCCTCCCCCTGTTTGCGGGCGATCGATTGTAGCGGTCATGGTCGCCGTTCGATGAGCCGCACCAGATTGCTGTTCCACCAATTGTTGAAGGCGATCGCGCGACGAACTTTCTTCAGCCGTGGGACGCGAGGGCGCATTGGGCGATGCCGTATCGCTCACTCTGCCCCCATTCTCTCCACTGCCGTTCCGCGAACTGGAACGAGATACCACACTCTCCGGTCTGCGAAATCCTGGGGAGTCACTTGTCCCTCGCGAGACGGGAGTCGCAGCATAAGATACTTGCTGAGTCGGCAATACCGCCCACTCATTGGTTGTATCTTCCTCTACTGGCAATTCTTCTAAGTAAGCCTGAACCTGGTCATCGGCAAAGTAATCCTTCAAGGAAGCTCGCACCGATGCCAAATCTCGGAAGTGGGGAAACACTTCTGCTTGCAACCAACGCTCCCCGTACAAACACAACCCAGGTAACAAGTCTGGGGCACCCTGAGAATGTTCTCGAATGAAGGCGAGGGGTTCGTACTCTTGGCTGAGTTCCAAGGCTCGACTGGCTTCTTCCGTCTGACCGAGAAGGAGAGCGCACACCGCCTGTTCCAAATGCACATCCTGACGCTTGCCTAAGCGCATCAGCATCTGCTTAGCTTGTCTAATTAGACCCGGCTGTCGTTGGGCAAACCCGCGACCTAGTAAAGCATAAACCGCTAAATAGGTAGCCACTGCCGAGGGACGACGCGCTTCTGCTTCAAAGAGATTCTGCTGTTCGGCGGAGGTCAAGTAGCTCCGCAGCTGCTGAATGAAGCGGAGAAAGTCATCAATGTTCAGTCCCGATTGATCGTCTCCGGTGCCATCAATGCCGCCGCGTTCTTGCAACATTTCTTGCAAATGCTGCAATCCTTTACGGCGTTCGGTTACTTTGTCTTCACTACTCGCGAGTAATTCCAAAATTCGGTACGGGCGAAGCTTGTAAAGATCCGCCTGAATTTCACCCCGCAGGCTGGCAAAGATACCTTCTCTCAATAGTAATTCTTGACCCGTCTCTAGGGAGGTGGCGGCGTTTTCATATTGACCTTGCTGCCATTGCTCTCGGCCTAGTTCCAGACACGCCAATGCCAGCGTCAACACAATATCTGGTTGCACTAGCTGAGGGTTGCCCAAACGACCCTTTTCGATACTGGTGCTAGCACGGCTGAGGAAGGGACGTCCCAGCTTCAGCACCAGTTCGTATTCTCCTAGCTCCTGTAAGATCAGCAATGCCCCAACGAATTGCTCATCTTGAATTTCGATGCTGGGCGTATAAGGGTCAAGGTCGGCGTCTGCTGTACCGTTTCCTTCCTGACGAGTTGCTGTTCCTGATTCTGAATCCAGGTCGTATGTTTTTGTCAGAAATGTAGCGTCGTAAGCGGAACGCTGTTCTGAATCGCACAGAATCGCATAAGCTTCGTCTAGCAGTTGTTTTCGGGCGGCGATCGTGATTTCTGAATACTCTCGTCGAGGAAGTTGCAGAGCGCGATCGCGATACGCTTGCTGCAACTGCTCAGCCGTAGCCTGAATCGGCAGGCCCAGAATCCGGTAGTAATCGAGCGGAATTCTCACAGTCTACTTCCTCAGCCCCAGGCAACTAAATTAATCTGTATCTGTACGAGCGAACATAAACGATAGAATAGGTGCGATAATTATACCCCCTAGCTTCTATAGTAGAAGCTTATCTTGGTAGATAAAAACCGCCGTTCAACCAATCACGTCAAGTTTATCCCTTAAATCAATGGTTCAGGAACGCATTTTACCCGTCTTTCACGCCGATCAAACCCAAATCACCAAAGAAGAAGGATTGATCCTTTACGAGGACATGGTCTTGGGGCGGTTTTTTGAAGATAAGTGCGCCGAGATGTACTACCGGGGCAAAATGTTTGGTTTTGTCCACCTATATAACGGTCAAGAGGCTGTGTCAACTGGCGTCATCAAGGCAATGCGCCAAGATGAGGATTATGTTTCCAGCACCTACCGCGACCACGTTCATGCTCTGAGTGCTGGGGTGCCTGCAAAAGAGGTAATGGCTGAGTTGTTTGGTAAGGCAACCGGCTGTAGTAAAGGGCGCGGCGGCTCGATGCATATGTTTTCCTCGGAGCATAAACTGCTGGGAGGTTATGCTTTTGTGGCTGAAGGGATTCCTGTTGCTACGGGTGCGGCTTTTGCCAGTAAGTACCGCCGCGAAGCCTTGGGAGATGCCGGTTCCGATCAAGTAACCGCCTGCTTTTTCGGCGACGGTGCAGCGAATAACGGTCAATTTTTTGAATGCTTGAATATGGCGGCGCTGTGGAAACTGCCAATTTTGTATGTTGTGGAAAACAACAAGTGGGCAATTGGTATGGCGCACGAACGGGCAACTTCTGTACCAGAAATTTTCAAGAAAGCTCATGCCTTTGGTATGGCAGGTGTTGAGGTTGATGGGATGGACGTGTTAGCAGTTCGTGCAGTCGCCCAGGAAGCGATCGCGCGTGCCCGTGCGGGTGAAGGGCCAACCTTGATTGAAGCCCTAACCTATCGCTTCCGAGGTCACTCTCTCGCTGACCCTGACGAACTTCGTTCTAAAAATGAGAAGGAATATTGGTTCGCCCGCGATCCAATCAAAAAGTTGGCTGCTCATCTTGTAGAACACAATCTGGTAGACCAAGAAGAACTCAAAGAAATTGACCGGAAAATCCAAGCCGTCATCGACGATGCGGTGAAGTTTGCCGAGGAAAGCCCAGAACCCGATCCTAGCGAACTGTACCGTTATATTTTTGCCGGTGATGATTAACAGTTAGCGTTAATAACGGTAGTCAAAAATAGAGTAGGCGATGCCTACTCTATTTTTTTAGATGCGTTTTAAAACTCTTTAAAATTGACACAATTTTATATCCGTTAAAGTTACAAGCACATTTACCGCATAAGTAGCGGGGAAATATCGATACAATTAACCCTGTGCCGTTCGTGCAAGGGTTCCATGTCTACAATCTCATCCGCTCCGTTTACCCCCGAAGAAATTGCCGCAGAAGGTATAAAACCAGAAGAATACGAAGACATTGTCCAACGGCTAGGGCGTCATCCGAATAAAGCTGAGTTAGGGATGTTCGGCGTCATGTGGTCGGAGCATTGCTGCTACAAGAACTCGCGACCGCTACTGAAGCAGTTTCCGACAGAAGGCGATCGCATTCTCGTCGGGCCAGGAGAAAATGCTGGTGTTGTAGACTTGGGCGACGGACTGCAACTCGCATTTAAAATCGAATCTCACAATCACCCCTCAGCAGTTGAACCGTTTCAAGGGGCTGCAACGGGAGTCGGCGGGATTCTCCGGGATATCTTTACAATGGGTGCGCGTCCCATCGCCTTGTTAAATTCCCTCCGCTTTGGTTCTCTGGAAGATGCCAAGACGCGGCGACTGTTCAATGGTGTGGTGTCGGGAATCTCCCATTATGGCAATTGTGTGGGAGTCCCCACTGTGGGCGGTGAAGTTTATTTCGATCCAGCTTATTCGGGCAATCCCCTGGTAAATGTCATGGCACTGGGATTGATGGAAACTACGGAAATTGTTACATCTGGAGCCGTAGGGATTGGAAATCCAGTGCTGTATGTGGGTTCTACGACTGGGCGAGATGGCATGGGCGGGGCGAGTTTTGCGAGTGCGGAACTCAGCGATGAGTCGATGGATGACCGTCCAGCGGTACAAGTGGGCGACCCTTTCCTAGAAAAATCCCTCATTGAAGCTTGCTTAGAAGCATTTAAAACGGGTGCTGTTGCTGCCGCGCAAGATATGGGTGCAGCAGGCATTACCTGTTCCACATCAGAAATGGCGGCTAAAGGTGGCGTTGGGATTGAACTGGATTTAGACAAAATTCCCGTGCGGGAAACAGGGATGGTGCCTTATGAATATTTACTATCCGAATCTCAGGAACGGATGCTGTTTGTTGCTTACAAGGGGCGCGAACAGGAGTTAATTGATATTTTCCACCGCTGGGGTCTACAAGCTGTCGTTGCAGGCACTGTGATTGAGCAGCCAATTGTGCGGATTTTGTTCCAAGGCGGCGTGGCGGCAGAAATCCCAGCAACGGCTTTGGCAGATAATACGCCCATTTATCACCGAGAATTGTTGACCGAAGCGCCAGAGTATGCGCGTGTAGCTTGGGAGTGGACAAGCGATCGCCTTCCGACTTGTACCAGCGCAGGCATTGAAATTCAAGGTCGTTCTCTCACCTGGAATGAGATTCTCTTGACTTTGTTAGATACTCCGACAATTGCCTCTAAGCGTTGGGTTTATCGTCAGTACGACCATCAGGTGCAAAACAATACTGTGATTGTTCCAGGTGGCGCAGATGCCGCAGTGGTGAGGGTACGACCCCTGGAACCCTCCCCCAATTACTCGATTAACCAGGGGGACAATAAGGGGGTTGCTGCCACTGTCGATTGCAATGCTCGTTACGTCTATCTTGACCCCTATGAAGGAGCCAAGGCAGTCGTCGCAGAAGCGGCTCGTAATCTTAGTTGTGTAGGAGCCGAACCTTTAGCAGTCACGGATAACCTAAATTTTGGGAGTCCAGAAAAGCCGATAGGTTATTGGCAACTGGCAAATGCTTGTCGGGGAATCGCGGAAGCTTGTCGGGAATTGGGAACGCCGGTGACTGGCGGCAACGTGTCTCTCTACAATGAAACCCTGGACGCTGACGGGAATCCCCAGCCAATTTATCCGACGCCCGTGGTGGGGATGGTGGGGTTAATTCCTGACATTACACGAGTTTGCAGCCAAGCTTGGCAAGCCGAGGGAGATTTAATTTATTTACTGGGAAAACGTTTGGATTCACCAGAGGGAGTCACGTTAGGTGCTTCCGAGTATTTGTCAGCCATTCATGACATTGTCGCTGGTAAACCGCCCACCGTAGATTTTGATTTGGAACGTCGGGTACAAGCTGCTTGCCGCGAGGGAATTCGTCAAGGTTGGATTCGCTCAGCTCACGATTGTGCTGAGGGAGGAGTTGCGATCGCTCTCTCGGAAGCTTGCATCGCTAGCAATTTGGGAGCCGAAATTCACTGGAAACTTCCTCCAGAACCCTCTGTACGCTTGGATTCTATCCTTTTTGGTGAAGGGGGAGCGCGAATTTTAGTTTCTGTCGTGCAAGAACATCAAGAAATTTGGGAATCCTATTTAAAGGAGCAACTGGAAAATTGCTGGGAACAAATGGGTCGCGTCGGAAAACCGGACAGCGAGTTACGGGTTTTTACCACTCAAAGCCAAACTTTGATTGACGTTAGCATTAAGAAAATGGGCGATGCTTATCACAATGCTATCCAACGCCGTTTAACCGTTTAGCCAACCTTCCCCAATTTACTTCCAGAAATCGCTGACCCAGACAGAGCTAAATTCCTGGTCTATGTCTTCGGCTAGCGACATTAACGCTTTGTTATGAGATTATTAAGAATTACTAAGCCTGGTTAGTTTTTCTCTGCCTCAACAAGTAGGAGCCAAGTTCTCAAATGATTCCCAACCATCCCTTTGCAAGTGATGAGTCTCCAGCTGAGTCTAACCACTTGAACGATCAGCGACCTGATAAGCCAGAGGAAGCCTGTGGCGTTTTTGGGGTTTATGCACCAGGTGAAGATGTCGCCAAACTGACCTATTTTGGTTTGTATGCGTTACAGCACCGGGGTCAGGAATCTGCTGGTATTGCCGCTTTTGACGGCAAGCAGGTTCATTTACACAAAGAGATGGGCTTGGTTTCCCAAGTCTTTAACGAATCCATTTTGAACCAGCTACCAGGGAACTTGGCAGTTGGTCATACCCGTTACTCCACGACGGGTTCCAGCCGCGTTGTTAATGCTCAGCCAGCAGTTGTAGAGACCCGGTTAGGAACCCTTGCGCTGACACACAATGGGAATTTAGTCAATACTGGGAAACTGCGGGAAGAGTTGCTGCGACGCGACTGTAACTTAGTCACGACGACGGATTCTGAGATGATTGCCTTTGCGATCGCAGAAGAAATTAACGCAGGCAAAGACTGGTTAGAAGGAGCGATCCGAGCCTTTCGGCAATGCGAAGGAGCCTTTAGTCTGGCAATCGGAACGCCAGACGGCTTGATGGGTGCCCGCGACTCCAACGGTATTCGTCCCTTAGTGATTGGCATTTTAAACACGAATCCTCAGCGCTATGTCCTCGCATCAGAAACTTGTGGCTTAGATATTATTGGGGCTGAGTACCTGCGGGATGTTGAACCGGGCGAGTTAGTTTGGATTACCGAAGAAGGTATGGCTTCCTTCTTCTGGGCAGAACAACCCAAGCGGAAACTATGCATCTTTGAAATGATTTACTTTGCTCGTCCGGATAGCGTCATGCATGACGAGAGTCTCTATAGCTACCGGCTGCGCTTAGGACGGCAACTCGCTCAGGAATCTCCAGCGGATACCGATATCATTATTGGCGTACCCGATTCCGGCATTCCCGCCGCGATTGGGTTTTCCCAAGCATCCGGCATTCCTTACGCCGAGGGATTGATTAAAAATCGCTATGTTGGTCGCACTTTCATCCAGCCGACTCAGGCAATGCGAGAGTGTGGCATCAAGATGAAACTCAATCCTCTTAAAGATGTGCTGAGTGGGAAACGAGTCGTTATTGTTGACGACTCTATCGTGCGAGGAACGACTAGCCGCAAACTTGTCAAAGCCCTCAGAGATGCTGGTGCCACCGAGGTTCATATGCGAATTTCCTCTCCACCCGTAACTCATCCCTGCTTTTATGGCATTGACACGGATAGCCAAGATCAGTTGATTGCGGCAACAAAGTCAGTCGAAGAAATTGCCGAACAAATAGGTGTAGACTCGCTAGCTTATCTCAGCCGCGAGGGAATGTTGAAAACTACCGGCGAAGATCCCAACAATTTTTGTTCTGCTTGTTTTACGGGTGACTATCCCATCTCAATTCCAGAGCAAGTTAAGCGTTCTAAGCTGATGTTGGAAAAAGCAGCTAGCTGTTAGCTTTTTGTCAGTGGTTAAATAAGTTTGAAAAACTTACACGGGAAAGAGGTCAAAACTTCATTCCCGTGTAAGTTTTTCACTTTATGTTTGCTTTGCGTATTTATGCCGGAGAGTGTCAAGAAGATGGGAGAACTGAATAAAACTCCGTCATTTTGAAGTTTGGGCGATTGTCCACCCAACATTGTCAATGTTGGGTGGTTTCGCTCCTGCTCTACCCATCCTACAAATTAATGAAGTCTCTCTAATTAATCCCCTGGCTTCACCGGCTGCATTGGCCCCAAGTAGTTTGTCAAATAGGGTGAAAAAACTTCATAAATCAGCGTCAGCGGACGCCCATGATGCCAAAATAGGTAGTGACGCCCCCAGAATGGGCCTGTTTGTCCAAAGGCAGATTCTAAAGCATCGGACTGACCGTAGTAAATTCCCTGGACATCCCGATATAACTCGGTACGCAGGCGAGCCAAACTTGCCCAAATTGGCAAGGAACGGTTTTGTAAATACTCATCTACATGACTGGCTTCCCACCAGGAAGTCGCGTAAGCCAGCCGCTGACCGGAGGTGGTACGCAGCCATACCTGTCGTCGCAACCTAGGTCCTGGTACAGCCTGGATTTGATTGGGTGCCGCATCAGCATCCATGCCAACAGGCGACATATCAATGACATCTACTTCTGTTGGTTCACCCGTCAAAAGTTGCAGGTGGCGCGTCGGGGAGCCATCTCCCAGTAAAAGCATCTGCCATGCTGGTGCTAGCTGTGTGTGAGGCAGTCCTTGCTGCACCACTTCTTCGCCTCCCTGCCAAAGCGGGCTGAGAGCATACCAATTTCTTGGTAGGCTAATGCTGTTTGTAGGTATAACAGTTGAAGTCAAAGCTCTTTACAAAACTTCATTTTCTTATATAAAATCATAAACAATTTCTTGCCGGAAACCTATTCCAGCAAAAAAAATTGAGTGGTGAGTTTAGTTCTTTTGCAATTTCAGTTCTCAGTGCATACTATGCGTTGATGCGCTTGCAGCACTGAGAACTGAAAAAGTAATGCGGATGGCGAGACTCGAACTCGCAAGGCAAAGCCACACGCCCCTCAAACGTGCGCGTATACCAATTCCGCCACATCCGCTTGCATATATACCAATTGTATCATCTTTGAGGCAATTTCGTTCTCTTTGGAAGAAACAAGACTTTCAATCAGTATCAATAACTGTTCTAATGCGAGGTGATGCGATCTATATATTGTACTGATGCTGAAGGCAACATCCTGAAATAATAATGATTGTTCCTTGCGCTACCCCATTTCTCTAAAAACTAGAAGATGCGTTTTTCAAAGATTTTAATTGCTAACCGAGGGGAAATTGCTCTCCGCATTCTCCGTACCTGCGAAGAAATGGGGATTGCGACTGTTGCAGTTCACTCGACGATCGATCGACACGCCCTTCATGTGCAATTGGCTGACGAAGCCGTTTGTATTGGTGAACCCCCCAGTATCAAAAGTTATCTGAATATTCCCAATATTATTGCGGCAGCTTTGACGCGCAATGCGATCGCTATTCATCCGGGCTATGGTTTTTTAGCAGAAAATGCCCGATTTGCGGAAATCTGTGCGGATCACCAGATTTCTTTCATTGGCCCAACGCCGGAAGCGATTCGGGCAATGGGCGACAAATCCACTGCGAAAGAAACGATGCAACGGGCGGGTGTGCCTACAGTGCCGGGAAGTGATGGGATATTAATGTCCGATCGGGAAGCATTAGCGATCGCGGATGAAATCGGCTATCCTGTCATGATCAAAGCCACCGCCGGAGGTGGAGGGCGAGGAATGCGTTTGGTGCGGGAAGAAAGCGAACTCGTCAAGCTCTTCCAAGCTGCACAGGGAGAAGCAGAAGCTGCATTTGGCAATCCAGGCGTCTATCTGGAAAAATTTATTGAACGTCCCCGTCACATCGAATTTCAAATCTTAGCCGATAGCTACGGCAACGTAATTCACCTGGGTGAACGCGATTGCTCTATCCAACGGCGTCATCAAAAGTTACTAGAAGAAGCCCCTAGTCCAGTTCTCAGTTCAGAACTGCGCCAAAAAATGGGCACTGCCGCTGTCATGGCTGCTAAGTCTATCAACTACACGGGTGCCGGGACTGTTGAGTTTCTGCTTGCACCCTCTGGGGAATTTTATTTTATGGAAATGAATACTCGGATTCAAGTCGAACACCCGGTGACAGAAATGATCACTGGGTTGGACTTGATTGCCGAGCAAATCCGCATTGCTCAAGGGGAGAAATTGTCGCTGACTCAAGATCGAATCGTTCTCCGAGGCCATGCCATTGAATGTCGAATCAATGCGGAAGACCCCGACCACAACTTCCGTCCTCATCCGGGGCGGATCAGCGGCTATCTGCCTCCTGGCGGCTTTGGTGTTCGGATGGATTCTCATGTCTACACGGACTACGAAATCCCTGCTTACTATGACTCCCTGATTGGTAAGTTAATTGTTTGGGGTAGCGATCGCCCTACTGCAATTAAGCGGATGAAACGGGCATTGCGGGAGTGTGCCATCACGGGTTTGCCCACAACCATTGGCTTCCATCAAAAAATTATGGAGACACCGGAGTTTTTACAAGGCGAGGTTTATACCAATTTTGTTGAGAAGTTAATGCAGTCCCAGCAGTAAGTAAGGAGTGGGTAATCGGTGATTTTTCCGTTACCCACTTTTACTAACCTCCGAAGCGCCTTAATGAGTATGAGCAAACATCGTCAGCAGTCCTTGCTGACCCAAGAGAATCTCTCGCACTAGGCTAAAGATCCCCACCCAAACGATCGGGGTAATGTCCACACCACCGATAGGGGGCACAATTTTCCGCAATGGCACTAAAAAAGGTTCTGTAGGCCAAGCAATCAAGTTAAAGGGAAGCCGATTTAGGTCTATCTGAGGATACCAGGTAAGGACGATCCGAAAGATAAACAGCAAAGTCATCAAGCCCACAAGCGGGCCAAGAATCCAGCTAGCAAGCGAAACAGCGTCCATTGGTTCTTAATCAAGAAATTTCCAGGCGTCAAAACTTTAGCCGTGTCGCGTATTTGTCATGCAACTGACGCGGCAAGGCATTATAGTTAAAGTTTTGTAACCAAATCTCTCATTATTCTAACGCAGCGTGGCACTCAATCCTATTCAGCCAGACTGGTACAGGGGTATAAGAGACGTAAAAACAAAATGAAGCGACAAATAGGCTTCTCAAGTTCATAACATATCGTTAAAATTGATCAAAAGAAATCGTTGTCAAAGCGAGCGAAAAAAAATGACGCCTTCATTAGCGAATTTTCTCTATAGTCTGCTCTGGGGTGCTGTAATTGTTGTCATCCCAGCCACGGTGGCGCTGATTTTTATCAGTCAGAAGGATAAAATCCAACGTTCCTAGATTTCGGAATAGCCGGAAACCTCAGTTTATCGAGAGAGTAATTATTAAATTAGTTGCTCCCTCTAAAAAAACTGAGGTTTTATATGTTAAAGGGAGAAGAGCTGATGCGATGCAGCAAGCCAGTTTCTGCCCGCTCGTTCTCCTGCTGACCCAGGATACTTAGAATTAAAATTCCCAACCTGCGTACCAATTTCTGCGGTTAACTCGTTAACATAGATTTGTCTTGGGAAAACAGCAATGGTAAACTTCGGGCTTAACTCAGCCAGTCTTCTGGGTATTTTTCTGGCAGTGGCAGGGGCAGCACTGTACTTTCTGCGTACCGTGCGTCCAGAGCTAGCGCGAGATCACGATATCTTTTTTGCAGCGGTCGGTCTCTTGTGCGGCTTCATTCTTTTATTTCAAGGATGGCGACTCGATCCGATTTTGCAATTCGGTCAATTTCTGTTGACCGGCTCTGCTATCTTTTTTGCATTTGAAAGTATTCGGATGCGTGGAGTAGCGACGGAGGTTGCAAAGCGAAATACGCAAATTGTCGATGACGATCGTCCCGTAAGCCGCGTGTATCGAGCCGAGTTGGATCAACTCGAAGCGATGGATGAGGAACCACCGAGACGCCGGATTCGGGGAACGCAAGAATCTCGCAATAGCCGAACGGTAGAGACTTACGACGATGAACCGCGTCGCCGTCCATCCAGTCGGAGTAACAGTAATCCTAGTAATAGTAATCCTGAAAGGCTGGGACAAGGAGACCGTCCTCGCAAGCGTCGTCCCCGTCCAACAGAAACTCGCCCAACCGAACAACCGGACGATTGGGAAGTCTCAGACACATGGGAGGAAAAACCGTCTCGCAGTAGCCGTCCCAGCTCGACTCGTCCACCCAGCCGAGATCCAGAGACTGCTGCCAAGCCACGAAGAAGTCGTCCACCTAGGGGAGAATCATCGGAGCGATCGCCTAATCGAGAGAGCCGGGAAGATGTAGAAGCAACCCCAACCGACTATGTGGACTACAAACCCATAGACTACCCGGAAGACGAAGGCGGCAACTCCAGCAATTTTGACCAAGAATGAGTCTGGTAAGGGCGGTGTCTTCGTGTCTGCCCCGCGTTTCATGAGACGCATCTGGTTCATTGGGTCGGGTTACTTTTGCAAGCAACAATGCAACTTTGACGTGAAAAGATTGACGTGCGGTCTGGGAATCCATACCTGGGTCAAATGGGGAATCTGGTTTAGCATGGCTGGGTTAGTCGTTGCCTGTACCCCAGTCAATCGCTCAACAGGACCAGTTGCCCTCAACAGTCGTTATACAGATGAGCAACCGGCTTTGAGCGGCAATGGTCGGTTGCTTGCCTTTGTTTCTAACCGCAATGGCAGCCGACAGATTTGGCTGTATGACTTGCAACAGCGACAGTTTGTAGATGTACCGCGCTTGAACCGGCAAGACGCGATCGCAGAAAATCCCAGTCTCAGTCAGAACGGTCGTTACATTGTCTACATTGCCAGCGACCAAGGACGCCCGGAAGTTGAACTTTACGATCGCAGCACCAAATCCTCACAAATTCTTACAATGGGCTATCGCGGTTGGGTGCGAAATCCTAGCATTAGTTCAGATGGTCGCTATATTGCCTTTGAAAGCAGCAGTCGCGGTCAGTGGGATGTAGAGGTGCTAGACCGGGGGTCTAATATTGAGTTAGATATCCCCGATGGCAGTCCATCTGCCTCTCCCTGAGCGTGAAACGTAACCTTTTTGTATCAGTATTTGTTACCTTAGCCAGTTTATTGAGTAGTTGTACTGGCTCAGGTCGTCTCGTGAGTTTTCCCTTTGATTCAGGGGGGCGAAGTTTAAATAGCCCCTCGTCTGACATCAATCCCCAAATCGCCAGTCGGTACATTGTGCTAATTTCTGACCGGCGCAGCAGTCAGGATGTTTACCTTTTCGACACGGTGGATCGGCGTTTGATTGATTTGCCTGGATTAAATTCCCTGGATGCGATCGCATCTAACCCTGCTGTTTCCGCTGATGGTCGTTACATCGTCTTTGCTGCAAGTCGTCAGGGTCGGTCGGGAATCTACCTCTATGACCGGGAAACTCGCCAGTTAAGGAATCTCGCGGAAAACGTGCAAGCAGAAGTGCGAAATCCAACGATTAGCGCTGATGGCAGTACGATTGCCTTTGAATCTAGTGAAAATGGTCAGTGGGATATTGTAGTTAGCGATCGCTCTGGACAAACGCTGAATCTTCCAGCACCTCCTTGAGGATAAAAGTGCTGAGTATTTGGGAAGGAATGGTTGGAAAAAGTAAATACCCGCTTATCTGAATACACAGCTTTGGCGAATCAGGGGATTTTTTTAGCCTATAAAGGCAGGCTTGATTCGTGTAGTCGCACTTCACAGCTACAGTCATCAGGTATTTAGGCGCAAGTGATATGAAATGGCTAATTAACTGGCGCTGGCTAACGATTTTATTCACAATGGGGATAACTGGTTGTCTTGATACCCAGCTCTTCAACCCGCCGCAAATATTGACTGGCGGTATCAACAGCCAGACCCCTGACGAATATCCCGCCTACAGCAGTGACGGTCGCTATCTCGTCTTTGCTTCTGACCGCAATAATAATCGAGACATTTTCCTTTACGACTTGCAGCAACGCCGTCTCGTCGATCTTCCCAATATCAATCGTCGCGACTCCAGACAGGATCAACCCGCTTTGAATGCTGATGGTCGATTTATTGCTTATGTTTCTAGCGAACGAGGCAAGACGGATATCTTTGTCTACGACCGTCAAACTCAACGCTCCGAATTGCTCACTAGCAGCATCCGAGGCTCGGTACGCCATCCCACTATTTCCGGTGATGGTCGCTACGTCGCGTTTGAAACTAGCCAGCTAGGGCAATGGCATATTGCAACTGTAGAAAGAGGAACTTCAGCGACAAGTTCTGGCTCTTTACAAGAGTAGAAGATAAATGAAATGAGCGAGATACCGCATTGTTACGGTATGCCCTTCTTCTATAGAAAGAGCTTTGCTAAAAGCGATTGCTACTAAATATGCTAGAACAGTCAAAAAAACTTAAAAAATTAACATAATGAGTACCAAAGTTCTGCGTATTGCCACTTCGGGCATCATCGCAGCCGCCGCTGCCATTGGTGCTAATGCAATCGACGCAATCGTTCCCTTTAACTGGCAACAGTCAAATATCGCTGTTGCCCAAGACGCTGAAGAACAAACAAATATTCAGGTTTATAGACGCGCTAGTCCAGGAGTGGTATCCATCCAGGCTGGTGACGGTAGCGGCAGCGGTAGCATCATTAGCCGAGACGGCCTGGTATTGACCAATGCTCACGTTGTGGCAAATGGTCGCCAAACTGTCACCGTTATTCTCTCAGATGGCAGAAGACTCCCAGCCGATATCATTGCTTTTGCTAACAACAGTCTAGATTTAGCTGTCCTTAAAATTCGCGGACAGAACAATTTGCCCACTGTTGCGATCGCTCCTCCAAACTCTGTACAAGTCGGTCAGCGGGCATTTGCGATTGGGAATCCTTTTGGTCGATTTCAAGGAACCTTCACCGTTGGTATTGTTAGCCGGATTGACCAACAGCGCGGTTTAATCCAAACCGATGCAGCCATCAACCCAGGCAATTCCGGTGGTCCTCTTCTCAATAGCCAAGGAGAATTGATTGGCGTCAATACTGCTATTTTTACCAGCGGTCAGACTGCGGGAAACATTGGCATTGGATTTGCGATTTCTGTAGACCGGGTACAGCCGTTCTTGACCGCTGTGCGCCAAGGACGCGCCCCTACCACTGCTCAACGGCAACAACCCGCTTCTGGAAGACAACCGCCTCAGCCCATTGTTTTGAATGGTGCGGTGATTAACGCCACTCTTAGCAGTGGTGATAATGTTCTCCGAGCGGATAATAGCTATTTTGACCTTTACACCTTTCAGGGGAGAGCCGGTCAGCAAGTCAGAATTGATATGGCGAGTCAGCAGATTGATTCCTACTTAATTCTGCTTGGCCCCAATGGCAATGAAGTTGCACAAGACGATGATAGGGGCGGTAGGGGAAACGCTAGCCTTGTGGCGACACTGCCTGCAAGTGGCACTTATCTAATCATTGCCAATTCCTCTGAGGGAAGACAAGTAGGTGCTTACCGTCTTCGAGCAATGGCGGCTGCCGGAGGCGATCGCTATCAAACTTCCCAAAGTCGTTTGCTGATGCGGCAAGCGGGTATTCTGGGTCGGGGTGCCAAGGTGCTTTCTGATGGCAGTTTGTTTCAGGAATATTCCTTTCAAGGTCGTGCCGGACAGCCTCTGACGATCGCACTTGCCAGTCCTGATTTTGATACCTATCTGATTTTGGTCGATCAAAATGGCCGGAAGATTGCTGAGAATGATAACATCAGCCGCAGCAATCCCAATTCTCAGATGAGTGTGACTTTACCCCGAACAGGCGTTTATCGAGCGATCGCCACCGCCTCAAATCCGCGCGGTCGAGGTCGCTATCTCTTGACAATTCGTTAAGCACGAATCTGCACCGGCATCACTAAGTAAGTCATTTTGAGACCTCCTAGCGGTGTCAAAATCACCGGGCTATTCCCTGTATTCATTTGCATTTGAATCTCGGAGGATTGCAGCGCCTTCAGTCCATCTCTGAGATAAGTGATGTTGAAGGCAATCTCTAGATCCTTTCCCGATATCTGTGCAGGTAGAGATTCGCGTCCGCTACCGACATCCTGTGCTTCCACTGATAAGGCAATCTGCTGGTTGGTGCTGTCTATCGTGAATTTGACAATATTATTTTTTTGGTCAGCTAGCACGGCAATTCGTTCTAATGCATTGAGTAGCTGACGCCGATCGATTGTCACCTGCCGCTCAAATTGTTGCGGAATCAACTGACGATAAGCGGGATATTGCCCTTCTAGGGTGCGGCTAGTCAAACGTTGATCGGCTAACTCAAATACGACCTGCCCTTGGTCAAGATGGAGAGCGATCGCTTCCGCCGACTGGCGCATCCCTAAGATTCGTTCTAGTTCTCGCAGTGCCCGCGCTGGAATTGTGACTTCTAACGGAGCCGTCTGACTAATCGGTTCCGAGGATTCTTCATCCGTTTGACTTTGGTTAGTCGTTTCGACAACTGATAAACGATGACCATCGGTCGCAGCAAATTCTAAATATTCTGGCTTGACTGTTAAATGGATGCCCGTGAGAACCTGCTTCGTTTCGTCCGGACTGGTGGCAAATAAAGAACCCCGCAAGCCATCAATTAATGCCGCAGCAGGTAATTGGGCAGCTTCGCCATTTTCAATCACTGGCAGTTCTGGAAATTCTTCTGCTCCCATGCCCCGGACTTTATAACGCCCAGAGGCAGAAGTCAGCGTGGCAATAATCCCTTCGCTCGTAGCTTCCTCCCCTTTATCCTCTAAAGTAATTTCTCCCTCTGCTAGACGGGAAACAATATCGTTTAACAGCTTAGCGGGTAACGTGAGAAAACCTTCCTCTTCCACTTGTGCTGGAAAGCTGGTCTGAATGCCAAGGCTGAGATCGAATGCCGTCAAACTGACGAGCTGAGTTTTTTTGTTAGCTTCCAGCTTGACATTTGCGAGGACAGGATGTGTCGGGCGCGATGGCACTGCTCGGCTGACGAGAGAAAGGTTGGTACTGAGATCGTTTTGGGTGCAAACCAGTTTCATAGATGTTCAACCTTGGAGTTGTTCAGCCAACCGACGCTCATAGCGCGGTACTTTTGGCACAGAAGGAGATCGTAGCACCCTTGTCCTCAGCAATCCAGATTAGCCTGCTTACCTGCTTCAGGCAAAACTGCTGGAGCTGTGGAAAATGTGGAAAATGTTGTCAAATGAATTTCCTGTGTATGTTTTAGCAGCTCTAATGAATTGTGGAAACCTTGTGGAAAAAAGAGTCACTTTTCCACAAGGTATTTATACTTGTCATTGTTTTCCACTGATGGCACAAAATTTTTCACGGCTTTACCACAAGCTTTTCCACAGAAAACCAGGAGTTTTCCACAACCCTTCTAAAGGTGAATCATTCTTTATAAGTACTTTCCGAAAACTTAAATTAACGGCTACTGGCTAGCTGTGAGAGGAGTATCAGGATTTATTTTGGCTTCTGCTAGCAAAATTGATGCGATCGCTAAGTTGGCGTAGCGTTCTAGCTACATCAGGATCGCTATCCTTTAATTGAGTAATTTTCTCGCAGCTATACATTACTGTGGTGTGATCTTTACCTCCAAATTCCTCACCAATCCTGGGTAAACTCAAATCTGTGTGCTGACGCATTAAATACATACCAATTTGTCGCGCCCAGCTAATTTCTCGACGGCGAGAATTACTTTTTAAATCTTCAATGCGAAGCTCAAAAGTTTCTGCGATCGCTATCATTACCGCTTCTGGAGAAACCGCTACTTTTTCCGCAGGTGGATTCAAAACTGGAGCAATATTTTCGACAGTCATCGACAAACCGGAAATTGAAATATAAGCCACAGCCCGAATTAAAGCGCCCTCCAATTCCCGAATATTTGAAGTATAGTTAGTCGCTATATATTCAATAACATCTCGCGGTAATCGCATATTTTCATATTCTGCCTTTTTTTGTAAAATTGCCATCCGTGTTTCTAAGTCTGGGCGCTGAATATCGGCAATTAATCCCATAGAAAAGCGGGAGCAAAGACGTTCTTGCAGGCGAGGAATCTGATTAGGAGGGCGGTCAGAAGCGATTACTACTTGCTTTCCAGCTTCATGTAAAGTATTAAAAGTATGAAAGAATTCTTCTTGAGTATATTCCTTTCCTTCTAAAAATTGAATATCATCCACCAACAGTACATCGGCAGCTCGATAATGTTCTCGAAACCGTTGCATACTATCTTTACGAATTGCTGCAATCAAGTCGTTTGTAAACTGCTCAGTAGAAACATAAAATATTTTTGAATCTGGGTGAATTTCCAAACGGTAATGCCCAATTGCTTGCATTAAGTGAGTTTTTCCTAGCCCAACACCCCCACACAAAAATAATGGATTAAACTCACGTCCTGGAGATTCTGCCACAGCTAAAGAAGCTGCATGAGCCATCCGATTATTAGAGCCGACAACAAAGCGTGAAAAAACGTATTTAGGATTTAATTCGGTCGGTCTGGGTCGCTGGTTAGGAGAAATTTCGGGGACACTGGTTTCTATAGGCAGCGACCAGGAAATTTCGGCATCATCAGCGCTAGAGATTTCATTTCCTTTGGCAACCGTGATGTGAATTTCCACCGGCTGTCCCAGAATATCTTGTACGACATCAGCAATTGTTTTGATGTAATATTTCTGCAACCAATTCCGGGCAAACGGGTTAGGCGTGCAAATCACCAAGCAGTTATTTTCCAGCTCTTGAGCGCTGGCAGTTTTGATCCACGTTTCAAAGGTAGGACGGCTCAGTTGTAGCTGTAGACGCTCTAGCACTTGGCTCCAGAGCTGTTCAAGAGAAATATCCACGCCTCACCTCTACGGCTTTGTGCAGAATAGTATTATCCATTCTTGTGAAGAGCGATCGCTCTTTTAAACCAGTCTCAACTATGGCTGAAATCCTGCCAATTACTCAACTGGGAAATCCCATCCTGCGCCAACAAGCTCAAATTATTGAAAATGTCCACTCTGGACAGATCCAAAAGCTGATTGACGACCTAATTACAACCGTTGTTCAAGCAAGCGGTGTTGGCATTGCAGCACCCCAGGTAGCTCAATCTTATCGCTTGTTCATCGTCGCATCTCGTCCGAATCCTCGGTATCCCACCGCTCCTGAGATGGAACCAACCGCCATAATAAATCCTCGCATCATTGCTCACTCTGATGAGGTGGTGAAAGGCTGGGAAGGGTGCCTCAGCATTCCAGGAATTCGAGGGTTGGTTCCCAGATATCAGGCGATTGATGTGGAATACACCAGTCGGGATGGTAAATTGCATCGTCAACAGTTCACAGATTTTGTCGCCCGAATTTTTCAACACGAATCCGATCACCTGGATGGCATCGTGTTTGTAGATCGTTTACAAAGCACGCAAGAGATGATGACTGAACAGGAATATCAGCAACAAATTGTTCAACAGCAGCACTGATATCCTAGATTGTTGACGATTGTTTGGTTTGACTGATTAGAAGCGTGAGCGATCGCTTCCACCCTGCCTACATACGCTCTAGCACGGAAATGCCAAGTAGGGATAATCCTAACTTCAAAGTTCGCGCTGTTAGATTGCACAAAACCAAACGAGATGTCCGCACTGGTTCCTCCGCTTTAAGCACCTGACACTGGTCATAGAACTGATTAAACTTTTGGCTCAGTTCAAATAAATATTGACAAAGGCGATTGGGCAGTAAATCTTGCTCAACGTCACTGAGAACTTCGCTCAGTTGTAGTAAATGCTTCGCTAACACTAATTCTGTTTCTTCCTGCAACAGAATTTTGGCATTCATTCCCAACTGCTCAAAGTCAATATCGCCTTTGCGGCTAATTCCCTGTACTCGTACATAGGCATAAAGCAGGTAAGGTGCGGTATTGCCTTGGAGAGACAACATCTTGTCATAGCTAAAGACGTAGTTGCTAGTGCGGTTTTGGCTGAGGTCGGCGTACTTAACCGCACTCATGCCAATCACTTTAGCAACATGGGCGATAAACTCTTGTGTTTCCTCGCGTCCTTCTTCTTTCAGTCTGGTTTCTAAATCAGCACGGCCATGCGCGATCGCTTCATCCAGCAAATCCCGCAACCGTACCGCTTCTCCAAAACGAGTTTTTATTTTCTTTCCATCTTCCCCCAGCACCAACCCAAAGGGGACGTGTACCAACTCTAAATTTTCTGGAATCCAGCCAGCCCGTTGCGCTACCTGAAACACCTGAGTAAAGTGATTGGCTTGTCCAGCATCTGTAACGTAGATTATCCGCTCGGCTCGATCTTGTTCAATTCGGTAGCGTAAGGCTGCCAAATCAGTAGTGGCGTAGTTATAACCTCCATCAGACTTTTGGACAATCATGGGCAAAGGTTCACCTTCTTTGTTGGTAAACCCTTCCAGAAATACGCATTTAGCCCCATTGTTTTCCACTAGCAAGCCCATCTGGGCGAGGTCTTCCACCACTCCTGCTAGCAAAGGGTTATAGAAAGATTCACCTCGTTCTGTCAGATAGACATCAAGTCGCTCGTAGATAATCTGAAACTCGCGCCGAGACTGTTCGCACAACAGCTGCCATGCCCGCCGAGACTCTTCGTCACCCGCTTGCAATTTGACAACTTCTTGTCGGGCCGTTTCTTGAAACTTCTCATTCTCATCAAATCGCTGTTTTGCTTTGCGGTAGAAAGCCACTAAGTCGCCCAAATCTATAGCATTAGCAGTCGTCAAAGCCTCTGGACAAACTTCTCTTAAGTAGGCGATTAGCATTCCAAACTGGGTTCCCCAGTCGCCTACATGATTCAGTCGCAAAACATCGTGATTTTGAAATTCCAAAGTTCGAGCAATGCAATCTCCAATGATCGTTGAACGCAAGTGCCCAACGTGCATCTCTTTAGCAATATTAGGGCTAGAAAAATCCACCACTACCCGCTGGGGATGTTTTGCCTTGCTGATACCCAATCGGGAGTCTGCCTGAATAGCACTTAGCTGCGCTTCCAAATATTCTGGTTTCAGGGTGAAATTGATAAAACCAGGACCCGCAATTTCTGGCGGACGACAGAAATCGATGACATCTATATACTCAACGATTTTTTGGGCGATCGCTCGTGGCGGCTGACTCAACTTTTTAGTTAAAGACATTGCCACATTAGACTGATAATCGCCAAACTTGGCATTGCTAGCAGGCACTAACATTGGGTCTACCCCAGCATAGTCACTGCCGAAAGCGGCAACTAAAGCCTGCTCAAATCTATTTTTAAGTTGTTCAAGGGTAGAGTTCATTGGGTTTTGCCGAAACCTCAGGCAGCGTACTTCTCTCCTCCATCGTACTAACGTCTATGTTCATACTCAAATCGAGCCATGTTGAGCGAGTAATCGGGGCACTACTGGAAATGTAGTCTACGCCAGTTTCAGCCACAGCACGAATAGTTTCTAGAGTAATGTTGCCCGATGCTTCAATCTTGATCCGGTCATTGCTATGGCGGATTATCTGCACTGCCTGCCGCATCATCTCCAGCGGCATATTGTCCAGCATGATGATATCAGCGCCGTGCTGTAAGGCTTCTTTCACTTGATCTAGGGTTTCGGTTTCTACTTCTATAGTCAATGGATAGGGCATTTGGGAGCGAATACAAGGGATCGCCTTGCCAATCCCTCCAGCCACAGCAATGTGATTATCCTTGATCATCACAGCATCATCTAACCCCATTCGGTGGTTCATCGCTCCCCCCACCTGTGTCGCGTACTTTTCTAAAATTCTCAGCCCCGGAGTCGTTTTGCGAGTATCCACCAATTGAGCTGGCAAATCCGCAATTTGCTCAACATACTTACGGGTGAGTGTAGCAATCCCACTCAAACGCATAGCTAGGTTTAAAGCAACTCGTTCTCCGAGCAGCAGCGCCTCTAGCGAGCCATCAACGCGAGCAACCAACTGTCCTCGCTGGCACTGTTCCCCCTCAGCGACAACAGCAACAAAACTGACTCTATCGTTCAACAGTTGGAATATCCGACTAGCTATCGGCAATCCGGTAATGACTCCTGCCTCCTTAGCAGTCCACTCAGCTTGCCCCACACGTACCTTGTTGCCTAACAAACCTTGACTCGAGCGATCGCCGCGACCGACATCTTCCAACAACCAGCTGCGTAACATCGGGTCTAATACGATCGAGGGAGGTAGAACAGCCCTGGG
>NZ_JAMPJZ010000030.1:0-61311 GCF_039961835.1 Trichocoleus sp. ST-U1 | reverse complement strand
TTTTTCAGGACGTTATCGCAATCGCAGGCAGAGATTTGGTTTGCGCTTAAACCTAATTGCTGGCTTGCTGAACTACGAACTGGCACATGCCTCCTGATTCATGCAGGAGGTCTGTTGTATAGAGCGGCGAAACTCAACAGACAAACCTTGAGTTGGGTTTCTTCCCTCAACCCAACCTACAAAGTTAGCGAAGATCGCATACGTGTTTGGTTTTGCGATCGCTAAATCTAGCTCTCAACCCAGAATCCTTGGAGCAGACGGATAGAGCCGAGCCGAGCAGTTCATTTTCATCAAAGACTTGCCTAATTTTCAGGAATCTTTAATCTTTTTAACGAGAATCAGTTCCTTGATTCGGAGCGCCTACCACCTTAGGAGAAGCTCCTGGAGCTTCAGGTTCCGCACCGGGACTGGTTTCAGAATCGGCTTGTTGACTCGTCATACGATATCTCTCATCAAGCGGAGTGTCCCCCTCTTCTGTGGTTGGTACAGTTGTTTCGCTTCCAGGATTATCTTGAGGGTCATATTTAACCTCATCTTGCCGATTGTCTTGAGGATTTTCTATTGTCATAAACTGCACCTTATAAATCGGGCTATTCTACCAGGATATTCTTTAGTTTCTTAAAGGTTTTCTATCTCCGGTTAGGACTGCCTCTATGACTAATTTAATAGGAGATATTACTGGGTAATTAGCCAAAAAGTATGATAAAGCACAATTAGAGTTAACATTTGCTATTTATTTGAGCGAGAAGCAAGACTTGCCATCAAGCAAATTGTGATTCTTATAGGAAGGTGTGTAAAATAGCTGCTTTGATGAAAGTCGATCTAAAAGCTATCATTTGCAATGGACGGTTGTAGAGATTGTCATCGATCCTCAAGCGTTGCGATTACAACTGTTTACCCCATTTCGCCGACGTTGGTACACCTACCCCTGTCCGATGTTCTTCGTATCGAACTGTTCGATGAGAGGTATGTGGTGCTATGGCGCTATCAACACGAGCGGTTGTGTATTATCCGTACCTGTTATCAAGACTATATGATTGGCTCCAGATTACGGCTCGTTGAACAGGAGTGGCTAGGCACAAAATTGTCTGTATTACTGAAACAGATGTAGGGTTGCGATCTTGAGAAATAGCAATAAACTTGCGATCGCGTCTTCGATCACGTTGGCATCAGTTGCTGAATGCGCTGTGGCTCCTCTCCCAGCCAATCTAGATGCTGGGCGGTGCTGTCGAAAATTGATGAAGTTTTGAATGGCTCAAACTCGCCGCGCGATGCGGCTTCTGCCGTTTTTGCTAACAGCGATCGCACCTGCTCGTCATTCATTGGCTGAAATGTCCGCATCGCTTCAAACGCCTGATCGAGAATCTCCATACTGTCAATTCCCGTAATCACAACCGATGTGGGTAGATTCAGGGCATAGTGCAAACACTCAATTGGCGTTACCGTATTTGACCGTAACAAAATCCCGTTTGCCATGCTTTTCATCCCCAGAATGCCGATGTCCTGTTTAACCAGTTCTGGCACAACCAACTTCGCAAAGCTTCGGTAGTGGGCATCCATCACATTCAACGGCAACTGAGCCGCATCAAACTTAAACCCATAGCTGGCTGCAACTTCCAGCATATGCAGATGAATCTGGGGGTCTTTGTGCCCGGTGAAGCCAATATATCGGACTTTGCCAGCTTCCCGCGCCTCAATCAAGGCGGCATTTGCCCCTTCTGGATCGAAAACTCGATGCGGGTCCTCGAACCGGAGGATTTCGTGGTGCTGGACGAGATCGATGCAATCAACTTGCAGGCGTTCCAGTGATTCGTCTAGCTGTCTTGCAGCTTCTTTCTTGGAGCGACCGTCAATTTTCGTCATCAGGAAAACTTTGTCTCGGTAGCCATCTCGCAACGCTTTCCCCATGCGAATCTCGCTGACTCCGCCGTTGTAATCCCAACTGTTATCCATAAAAGTGATGCCACGATCGATCGCAGCGCGAACAATCCGGATACCCAGTTGCTCATCAACGTTCTTCAATCCGATGTGCCAGCCACCGAGTCCGATCGCAGAAACGCTCTCTCCTGTACTGCCGAGAGTTCGGTATAGCATTTCTGAGTTTGGCGTACTTTCTGACATGTGTTCTCCTTATCTGCCAGCTATTGCTTAAGTGCATATAGCTATGAGCAAATTCAAACGCAAGGAAAAGTTCACAACATCTTGCTAGAGGCACACGAGAGCTGGATCTTGTAATAGCGGTGTTAGCCCTGTACGCTAAATGACTCATGGAATGAGACAACTCCACTGGGTAGCCGTGCGCCGAACGAAATCGCTTGGAAGTATTCAGGTGGAACATCGGGTAGAACAAGATTTGGCTGGCTCTTGAAACCAAAACGGTTGTAGTATTTTGGTTCGCCAAGCAATACACATCCACCTGCACCAAGCTCGCGTAGAGTAGTCAACGCCTGCTTCATAAGCTGTGACCCGATTCCAATGCCTTGATGTTCCGGAGCAACAGAGATCGGACCGAGTCCATACCAATCCTGACTCCCATCGGAAATGGAAACCGGGGACACAGCAACATGACCAACGATTTGTCCATTCACCTCGGCAACGAGAGAAACTGTCAAGTTCCCTGAGTTACGCAAGGCATCAACAATAAACTGCTCAGTGTGGCTAGTATGGGGGGCATTGAGAAATGCGGCAGTTGTCAATGCTTTGATGTCCGCCACATCAGAAGTAACTTCTTTTCTGATTGTTAGATTCATTACGGAGGATTACTTGATTGATTGTGTTGCAAAATTCATAAGCGATCGCGGAAGCTAGCCGTTAGGATTTGCATGGGTGCGTGGCATTCAGTTTCTAATCTCACTCTTAGGAGGGGCAGCGATGTCTTCTATCGAGGGCAACAAAATAATTGCTCGGCGCTGGTTTGAACTCATCAACGAACACAAGATTGAGGATATCTGCGAGATGACTGCCCCGACTTGGAGGATGCATGGTGGTCCGCCAGAGCTTATCCCTGGACCGGACGGGGTTCGCGAACTCTTTCGGACAATGGGGCCTATCGAGCAGAAATGGACGATTGAAGACGTAATTGCTGAGGGTGACAAAGTTGCCGTGCGTGCGATCAACACCTGTGTCCAAGACAGTTTCCTTGGTATACCCGGTCGCGGTCAGCCTCAGACATTCACGGCTACGTTCATTCATTGGATTGCTGACGGCAAGATACTGGAAACTTGGCGAAACGCTGACGATCTCGGACGGATTCTTCAGCTTGGGGCACGGATTGAGCCGGGAACGTCTGAGCAGTAGCCTGAGCAGTAGCCGTGGAGGTAGACTCGATAGTTCAAAAGGTGCCTAGCGTATTTTTCAGTACTGCGATCGCGGGCGGTAGCCTGAAGGATGGCGGTTCAAAAGTTATTTGCCTGATTCAATATCTCAGTGAATTGTAGATAGGGCGGTGATTTAATCGTGTCGATTTTTGGCAAACTTGGGCGATTTGTAAGCTTTTGGTTGGTCGCTACTCATACCCATCCAGGTTAATTATTTTCTCCTGACTTAGGGTTTCGTGGCTCATCACCGCCTGCCTAACTAGGCTAGCTCGCCTATTTGCTTGTTCGGATTTTTGCAAAAAGCGTTCCGCCATCTCACTATCGTTCGTTTCGCCCAGATGTTTAGCCATGTGGCTCATTAACATTTCGCTCTCCTCGATCCCGCGAAGTGTTTTCCATAGTGAGGCTTCAATAGACTCCGTTACTTCTACAAGCAGAGAATTTAGGGAATAGGCATGTCCTGTATGGCAACGGAACCGGATAATGTTGCCTTCTTTCAGTTGCAGAAGCATCCCGTGGCACTCTGGACAGGTATAGGGAGAGAGCTTCCCAAGCTTCATGATGCCGCTCTCAAAAGCATTGTCTTCCCGCGCTACTTTGACTTCAATGTCCATCTGCTCAGACACCAGATGTCCTCCTTTCTTCTCGACGGCTTCGTTTGTCATCTCAATCAATAAAGCGCCCATTTCTGCGACGGGGACGCACCAATCAACCTCTACCGCTTTCATTGCTTGGATAGGCATGGAGGCGTGAAGTGCATCAAAAGGGTCTTGGACAATCGCTTTCCCGCCTTGCTCCTTCACTGCGTATAGCCCAGATGCCCCATCATCAAGCATTCCAGTAAGAACCACCCCGATCGCTTGATTTCCATAGCTCCGGGCGGCAGAGCGGAATAAGACGTCAATCGAGGGACGAAAGCGATTTTCTTTCGGTCCCTTCGTGACTCGGACATACCCCGATTCGACAAGCAGATGGTGATCGGGGGGAGCAACATAAACCCGTCCCGGTTTGATTGCCTCTTTGTCAATTGCATGGGCGACTGGCAGCGAGCAAACCCGATCCAGAATTTGGGGCAAAACACTTGGATACGCTGGGGCAATATGCCAAACAATAAAAATAGCACCGGGAAAATTGGAGGGGAGTTGAGCAAGAAGCTTTTTCAGGGCTTCCATCCCTCCCGCCGATGCTCCAATGACGACGATCTCAGGCTTTATCACTTATCTTCCTTGACTAAAGGCGATTACCTTGCGGAATTCATGATTTTTAGCGAGAGTAGAACGCATCTACTCACTCAAGTCCAGTCGTTTATGAATGGTAAAAATAGTAAGTGGTATCCTCTTGTGACTGCTAACAGCAAAAACTTATAGGCTGCTTGCGCTTGTTCGTTTCTTCCAGCTTATCGAAACTCGCCTTTGTCTAGCAGGGGAAAAATGGTCGCTAAGAGCAACTGTCTGATTGTTGGTCAATCTAGGCAAAATTCTCTTCTCAGGAGGAGAAGACAAAACTAAGCCTGTAATGCTCTTTCTATAAGCATTACAGGCTTAACCAATCGTATCCACTGCTCATTTAACGCCTTAAATCAGCGATCGCTCAACCACCATCTGATGAAATCTCCTCAATTCCGGTCAAAGTTTAGTGACAGGTTTAAGATTTGCCAGACCCCTATGAAATAGGGCATCCTGTACAATTAATTCTGGCAAAACATCCTTGAACATTTGCACCGTCTGCTGAATCTGCTCGAAATCTTCGGGATTGTCTAAGCGATCGCGTAGCGTCTCCGAAAGAGAATCGCGCACTTCTCGCTCACCAATCGCAACAACCAACTTATTTATCCCTTACCGATCATTCATGTAGGGGCATACTGCCATGCCCCTAAGCAAGGAATTGAGGGTGCTTCGCGCTTTCCTGGTATCGTTTACTGTGCGTCGTCTGCGGTGTTCTTGTCGCCCTGTCCCAGCAAGGCGCGAGTAGCGGCAATCACTTCAGGCGCTGCCAGCACTAGAGACGTTAACGAGCAAACCGTCGCCACCTGGCAGTACTCGCAAAAGGCTTTGTTCTCGCTCCACTCTTCACGAGCTAGCTCAAGATTAGTCACCACGTCAATCAGGATCTTGATACCCATTGCAATGGGTAAGAGCGGGTTGCGTCTAGCGCGATCGAGACCACCCGCAGCCGCCAGCCAAGCGGTGATGGCGTAAGTAAGCACCATTATCGGGCCATCGGGTGAGTTAAATCGGCTGTAAGCATAGTTAGATGCGTCAACGCGGTCTGCATCGAAAAGCGTTTGTCCGGGAGGATCGGGTAGATGGCTAATAATCCCGGTCTGATATAGGGTAACAAGCTGTCCCATCGAACCCCCTAGCATAGACAAGCCGATAATCGCTCGGCGACGGCTCATGTGAGGGTTTTGTCCTTTCCGCAGTTCCTGACTTAGTTGTTGTGGCTCCATGAAGCGCAATCCTCAATAACGTATGCGTTGACGGTCGCATCGGCTTGCACGAAGCTTTCAACCGACGAATAGAATACGCAGTCTGCATCCAATTCGGCAGCAATCGCGCCCAATGCTGCCGATGCTGATACTCGAATAAATTGCTTACCATTTTCACGAATCGGTTTGATGCCTACCTCTGACGCTGGAGGTAGTTATAAAATGTTACAATTCATCTTTTTTTGTATTCAAAATTACAAATTGGCTTAATATTTAGATTCTTTTTTCTTCTCACGATTTTCCGTTGGTTTAAGTGAAACTCCCCTTAGGTAAGAGGTTAGCTAGTAAGCAAATAACTATTATTTAAAAGATTGGAAAATTTAAAAGCTTTTATAAGCATCTTTCCCCAAATGGAGGGTCGATTTTATGGTATCGTCTCAATCTCAAGCTAAACGCATTTTATTGGTAGATGATCTAGAGGATAATGTATCCCTCCTAGAGGAGATTTTGGCGGAAGAAGGGTATGAGATTGATAGCGCTAGAAATGGTAAGTCAGCGTTAGCCAAGATAGAAGCATCGCCACCGGATTTAGTGCTGATGGATGCCATGATGCCAGGAATGGATGGTTATGAAGTAACTCGGCGGATTCGGGAAAATCCGCAACTCCCTTTTATTCCGATTCTGATGATTACGGCAAGTGAGAGTGCTAATATCCCTCAAGGATTAGAGTTAGGAGCGAATGACTTCATTCGGAAGCCGATTGATTTTGAGGAGTTAATGGCAAGAATTAAAGCATCTTTGCGATTGAAAAGTATCGTTAATCCTTCTCAATAATTTCAAGAATTATACAGTTAAAACAAAAACCAGATAAAACCAAAATTCAAGAAATTGATTCCAGGGTTTTCACTTCTAGGGGCAAGATGACGGTGAAGGTGGAGCCAACGCCAACCTGGGATACCAGCTCGATTTTGCCTTGCATTAGGTTTACCAGTTGGGCGACAATTGCCAAACCTAAGCCAGTGCTATCGGGCATGCGATCGCGAGTTCCAGCTTGAAAGAAGGGGTCAAAAACCCGCGCCTGGTCTTCAGGAGCAATGCCAATACCAGTGTCGCTCACTGCAATAGACCAGCGGTCATCAGATAACATCTGACACGTTAATTGGACACTTCCTGTCTCTGTGTAGCGAATTGCGTTGCTTAAAAGATTCGTGACAATTTGCTGCAATCGCAAGGCGTCTGTCAGCACTTTTTCAGGAGCGCGTGCAGCAGAACTATCGGCACTAGCCGAATCACAATCAACCACCATTTGTAGCTCTTTGGCTGCTGCCAAAGGCTCCAACATTTCAACTACATTGTTGATTAAAGAGCGTACATCTATTAGTTCTGGGTGCAGTTCTATCTTCCCTGCTGAATACCGGGAAATTTCCAGGGTATCGTTGATCAGGCGCAGTAAGTGCCTGCTATTGCGTAGCACGCGCTCAATGTGTTCCAGATTCGGGAAATTGTCTTGAACTTCAACATTCTTTCGTGAAGAGCGTAACATCAGCTCCGAATAGCCAATAATTGAATTCAGAGGATTTTTCAGTTCGTGGGCTAGTTGAGAGAGATTATCCTGATTCGCTTTTACCAAGCGAGTGAGTTCTTGATTGGTTAACTCTACCTGACTTTGCACCTGCTGTAGTTCTTGCAATCGCTCCTCTACATAACTTTTGAAGCATTGGGCGATCGCTTCGTCGATGGTCGCGTCAATTGCATTGTAGGTTCGCATCACTTCCGGAACCGTACCCTCTAGTAAATCTGCCTCTAAAGTGGAAAAGATCGTCTGGCGCAGTAGACGATACTCTCGCGCAATTTCAGTGGTAGCGAAACCTTGTTCAGCCCGCAGAACACCATGATGCAAACTGTTCTGGACGATGGACTGAATATCGTTTTCTTGGGAGCGGGAAAGTACAGTTGCCATCGCTTTTAGCACATCAGGAATATGATTCCGGATCGCCGATCTGGGTAAATCGTCAGTGCTGGAAATCTGCCTATCCAAGCGGACTGCTTCAACCCAGTTTTTGGCGATCGCGTCTATTTTTCCAACAAGCAATTGGCTAAAATCCATGATGGCAAGAGGCGTGAGGAGGAATCGGTCAAAACCTTCTTGGCATCATTCTACATTGAGCGATCGCGCAGTTTACTTGTCGGGTAACTGGACTTTAGGAAATCTTTCCAAAGTTCAGCTTCGGCCTTTGTATTCAAAAGTACAAGCTTGCTTAACATTATGTCCTTTCTGTAGGTAGAGGATTAAATAAATTAGCAGGTTTATTTTGGTTTGTGGCTTGTTTACTAGATTGAAAGCTTTGATGATAAGAAGCGAATATAAAACTTTTTTCCAAAACTGTTTTATAGTAAAAAAAGCTCCCAAGAAATACCTTGGCGAGCTTTATTAATCCTTAGAGGATGTTTGCAAAGTAAATTGTTTTACAAACAAACTCTAAAAAAACTGAAAACACTCGTATCTCAAAAACAACTCTAATAGTCACTCAGATTTTTGGCTCTGTGTACTCCGGATCGTATTAAAATATCCCTCCCACAATTGCTTCTGAGTTTCGATTGACAGACGAGCCAGCAAAGCCTGAAATTGCAGAGAACTTGCCAGCACTTCTTCCTGAAATTTCAAAGTTTTCTCGAAATTCTCGCGGTAACTGGGTGTATTGAAACCTTGCATAGCCGGCATGGTAGAAGTCCAGCTCTTGAGAATACCACTCTGCAACTCGCTTAACTGTCTGGTAAACTGCTCAAAATTATTTGCCCAATCCATTAGTGTTACTCCTGTTACTTTCTTATGTAATACAGATGGTTTGTCCACTATCTTAATCAAATAATAATTGGTGATTAGCTCTAATGGATGATTTATAAATAAACTAAATTTTTTAAGTTAATTGTAAATATAATTTACAAAAAAGCGTCTTTTGAATTTCGGCGTTACGGTCTTGGGAAAAATCCCTTTGTTGCAGAATAGGGGTTAATTTATTTGCGGGAAGCTATCACAATGGCTGGCTTTAGTTCGACTTTATTGTAAATGGTGAAACCTTCCTGAAACTAATGAAAGTAGCCTCAAGGAATATCCCGCCTTAAGTTAGTAAAGTTACAAGACCTGACATTGTAAAAAATAATGAGGATGTATGCAAGAAGCCTATATTGTCTCGGCAGTACGGACACCGCTCGGTCGGTTCGGAGGTGCGTTAGCGGGTTTTTCCCCAGTAGAATTAGGTGCCCACGTCATGCAAGCAGCGTTGGATCGGGCGGAAGTTTCGGGGGAAGCTTTAGACCTATATATCTTTGGTAATGTACTCAGGGCGGGACACGGGCAGTCTTTGCCCCGTCAGGCAGCTTTCAAAACCGGGATTCCCCAGACGGTGAATGGGTATGCAGTGGATATGGTGTGTTCGTCGGGAATGATGAGCGTGATGAACGCCGCCACCGCTATCCGCTCTGGCGAAGCGGAAATCATACTTGCTGGCGGCATGGAATCCATGTCCCAGGCAGGGTTTTTCCTATCGCATCGAGGCAGATGGGGGTATAAAATGCTACTGGGTGCGCCAGAGCAACTCAGCGATATTTTACTTTACGACGGTCTTACCGATTCCACGACCGGCGAAACGATGGGAGAGCAAGCTGAGCGGCTGGCAGCAGCTTACCAAGTGACGCGGAAGGATTTAGACGAAGTAGCGCTATATTCACAAGCTAGGGCAGCGATCGCAACCGAGAACGGCTGGTTCAACAAGGAGATTGCACCAATAAGAATAGAGGGGAAAAAAGGTTTGCAACTCGTGGACAAGGATGAGGGAATTCGCCCCGAAACCACCTTGCAGAGCCTTGCCAAGCTAAAACCTGCTTTTAGAGAAGATGGGGTGTTCACGGCTGGAAACAGCAGTCAGATATCCGATGGAGCCGCAGGTTTAGTTTTGGCAAGCAAAACGGCGGTGGAACGCTTTAAACTCAAACCTTTAGCTCGCATCCTTGGGGGAGCGTCGATAGGTGGAGAAACTTGGCGCTTCCCGGAAGTTCCGATTCTGGCAGTCAACAAGCTTTTAGACAAGCTCAAGATGAGAATCTACGATTTTGACTTGTTCGAGAACAACGAGGCTTTTGCTCTGAGTAGCGTGCTGTTCAACCGGAAGCTGGGCATTCCTTACGAGAAGCTGAATGTCTATGGAGGAGCGATCGCGCTGGGGCATCCCATCGGTGCGTCGGGGGCGCGAATTATCGTCACGCTGCTCAACGCCTTACAGGAGCGAAATGGACAGATGGGACTGGCATCGGTGTGTCATGGAACTGGTGGCGGAACTGCGATCGCAATTGAGCGGCTTTGATAATTGACACTTCCAAGGTTTTTACAACGTATAGCCGTAGAATTCTTGGTTCAGTAACTCAACTCAGCTTTTCGTGGACTAAACCAAAACATCTAACCTGGGCTAGGTGGAAGAGAACTGGATCAACGACAAAATCAAGATATTCAAGGTTTTTTTCGCTTGAAATAACCCATTTCCAGAACTAAGGTAATGGTGTTCGTTCGGGTTCTCAAAGCAAGGGGTGAACAACGCCTCTAAAAGCTCTGTGAGTAATATTTGGGTAACTCGTATTGAGCTACATTACCTTTGCCGTGAAACGGGTATCAATCAAACTATTTTCTTACAGGATAACAAAGCATGGTTACAACAATAGACGATACAAAGCGGATGGCGATCGCTGAAAGATTGGCAGACTTGAAAGCCTTTCTAAATTTAATCATCTCTAACGAGCAAAAACTCATAGATTCTTGCCCTTATGAAGATGTCCGCGAGCGTCTGCAAAATATGCTTTCTGATGACCAGAAACACCTGGGCATCATAGACACTGTAATCGTTCAATACGGCATTCAATCTGAACCGAGTGCTGCAACCAAGATATTTATTCCGCAGTTTGAGCAGATGATGTCAGGTGATGAGTTTACCTATTATCAAAAACTCATTCACCACGAACTGATAAAGCATGGTCAAGCCATGAGTGGAATCATGATCCACAAAGCCGCTCAAGTTGTAGGGGCTGATATTGAACTGGCAATTGGGCCTCTCAATACTGTTAACTTCGAGGGTCGCGCTCACCAAGAACAGCTCAAGGGGATGCTCGAACAGGTGGGAGTCCGCGAAATGACTGGTCAAGACGCGCATCAGGGACTCTGGGCAAGGGTGCAAGATGCAGTTGCTGCCCTATCGGGTGTAGCTGGCAGTGTGGTTACGCAAAACACTGACAAGCAAGATATGAATATCCAAACCCTTATCCGGCTGGATCATGAGAAAGTGAATACACTTTTCACTGAAGTTGGGGCGACGAAAGATCCTCAAAAGCTCCAAGAGTATTTCGGGCAAATCTACAAAGATTTATTAGCACACGCTCAAGCAGAAGAAGAAGTAGTGTACCCGAAAGTACGCTCTTTCTACGGCGATGACAACACTCAAGAGCTTTACGACGAGCAAGCGCAAATGAAGCAGATGCTCGATGAAATTAAGGCGATTGACCCTGCTAATGCCGACCATTTCAGATCAAAAATTAAAGACCTAATGGAAGTGGTTGGCGACCACATTCGCCAAGAAGAATTTACGATGTTCACGGCAATTGACAAAAATTGTAGCACTGAACAGAAAGAGCAAATGGCTACTGAATTCAAAGCTGCCAAGAGCAAGATTCAGCAAGAAATGTCAGCCTAATTGCAATAAAAGTCAGCATCTTGCTGTACTGATTACATACACAATTCGCGATTTGTAGGGGCATGGCATTGCCATGCCCCTACGTAGGAAATTGGGCGTTAATAAATCCATCCTCCCAACCTACAACTGCAAATATTGGCGCTAAGCGGCGAAGACACTGGAATCAGTAATAGAAATAGGGGTGAAAGTGGCTCATGGTGTCTTTGGGACTGGAAGATAAAGTCGTCTTGGTAACGGGTGGTAATCGAGGGATAGGAGCCGCTATCGTCAGTCTCTTGGAGGAGCTGGGAGCTAAGGTAGCTTACACCCAGCGCAGCGCTACCAATGGTCAGCATGGAGCGATCGCAATTCAAGCTGATGTAACCGACAAAGCAGCGATGACGGCAGTAGCAGAACAGGTTGAACAGAAACTAGGGTCAATTTACGGGATTGTGGCGAATGCTGGGATTACCCAAGACAACTTTTTTCCCAAATTGACAACCGAAGACTGGGATGCCGTAATTAACACTAACTTGAAAGGCGTTTACAACACCTTGATGCCCGTTATCCCCAAAATGTACGAGCGGAAAGAAGGCTCTGTGGTTTGCATCAGCTCGATTTCGGGTGAACGGGGAAACATCGGTCAAACTAACTATGCCGCAACCAAGGCGGCTGTGATTGGTTTAACCAAGTCCCTCGCTTTAGAGGCGGCTCGTTATGGGGTACGAGTCAACGCTGTATCACCGGGATTTATTGAGACTGATATGGTTAAGTCGGTGCCAGATAAGGTGAAAGAGCGCATTGTGTCCGAGATTCCGCTTCGTCGCTTCGGTAAACCGGAGGAAGTTGCTTGGGCAGTTGCATTCCTGCTTTCACCGAGCGCAAGCAGCTACGTCACTGGCGAAGTTGTGAGAGTCAACGGCGCTCATCACACTTAAGGGCGATAGCGATCGCATTGGGTTGAATGAACATTCAACACTAATAATTAAACTTCATTATTTAGATGGGATTGGAGCCAAGCGTGAAAACAGAGGTTGAAGAGCGGCGAATCAATGTGAGCGGTTTAAGCATTCGGTACTTTAAAGCAGGCGATGATGGTCTACCGTTAGTGCTGCTACATGGAGATAGTGCCAGCGCTCTTGATTGGTCTTGGGTGCTTCCCAACCTGGGAGCTACCTATCGCGTCTATGCGCCGGACTTTCCCGGTTTTGGTGATAGTGCCAAACCATCCCTTGAGTACACGCCAGAGTTTCTTAAGCAGTTCTTGGTCGATTTTCTGGACGCGCTGGGAATTGAGCGGGCGGTGCTAGTGGGCAACTCCCTAGGCGGTCAAGTTGCGTTACGCTTTGCCCTATCCCGTCCCGAACAAGTCGCAGCTTTGGTGCTGGTAGATAGTTCCGGGCTTGGTTACGCTGTCACCCCGTTACTGTCCCAGTTAACTTTACCTGGGTACGGGGATGTAGCGATCGTTGGGTGCCAAACGCCTCCTGGCGCTAAAATGCGGTCTTGGTTACGGGCGACACTGTTCTTCGCCCACCCCGCGCAGGCTCCCGCGGTGTGGATAGCAGAGCAAGAGCGAATGTCTCAGATGCCCGGTTTTCTTCAAGCTACTCTGACCTCGCTGCGCGCCCAGCTGAATGTATTTGGACAGCATCAAGTGTTTCTCGACTCTCTAGGAGAGTTACCGATGCCGACTCTAGTCGTGTGGGGGACGGAGGATTTGGTTCTTCCAAAAGAGCAAGCTCACGACGCGGTTAGCCGCCTCAAGCAAGGACACCTCGCCTTAATCCCCGATTGCGGTCACTTACCCCATGTCGAACGCCCGGAAATTTTCAGTGCTGAGTTGAGCCAGTTTCTCGCTGGAGTTGGTGCTTAGAAAACTGTCAACCCTGCGGCTGATGTAGGCACGCTGGCTCTGGCTTATTTATTGGGTAAAAGTTGAATTCGTAGATTTCAATTAAATCAAACGTTTGTAGATTGACTTCACCTCCAGGGGTGAAGAATTTTTAATGAGGACTTTAAGGAGTAGCATTGATGCAACTGAAGCCAATCAATCAGCAGGTCGTTGCAGTCGTGGGAGCGAGCAGCGGCATCGGGCGGGAAACAGCCCTCCAATTTGCCAAGAAAGGGGCAAAGGTGGTCGTTTCTGCTCGCAGTGAGTCAAAGCTAGCGTCCTTGGTGGACGAGATTAAAAGCTTCGGCGGTGAGGCAACTGCTATCGTCGCCGATGTGACGGTATTCGAGCAGGTGAAAGCGATCGCAGACCGTACTGTAGAGGTGTACGGACGACTCGATACCTGGGTACATTGCCCCGCGATTGCCGTCTATGCCGCCTTCGATAAGACAACACCCGAAGAGTTTAAGCGCGTTATTGATGTCGGATTGGTCGGGCAGGCATACGGTGCGATGGCGGCGCTTCCCCATCTCAAGCGTGAGGGGCGAGGGGCGCTGATCCATCTCTCTTCCGTCTTGGGCAGGCGAAGTCTCCCGCTTCAGAGTTCCTACTGCACCGCAAAGCACGGTATGGAGGGATTCATCGAAGCCCTGCGCGTCGAACTGCAACATGAGAAAATCCCCATCAGCGTCACGAGTGTCAAACCCGCCGCCGTCAACACACCTCTGTACAACAATGCGCTCACCAGGCTAGGTGTGAAGCCAGCCAGCCTACCGCCTTTCTACGAACCCAGCTTGGTCGCTGACGCGGTTCTCTACGTTGCTGAACATCCAACTCGTGACTTCCTGGTTGGGGATGCGGCTAGAACCCTAGATTTCCTTCAACGGATTTCGCCTGGACTGGTAGATGCCATATTGGAGCGGGTTGCCTTCAAACTCCAGCGCACCGACGAGCCTAAGTCAGACGATGCGCCAAACAATCTTTATGAATCTATCCCAGCCAATAACAGGGTTAAGGGAGATTTTAGCAACTTAGCGATACCGAGCGTTACCGATTGGCTGGATAAAAATCCCGCTCTCAAGTGGGGTGCGATCGCAAGTGTTGTTGTACTCGGAGCGATCGCCCTGCGAACCCTGCCAACAGAAGTCACTCTCCCTCACTAGCTGCTGTTGAGCGTTCGGCATCTTCAGTCTCTTCCTGGTAGTCCGTTGCTTCTGCTTCTTCCGACAGTGGCGAAATAATTAGCGGGTTGCTTGCCGAATCGCCTAAATTAACATAGGCATCTGGAGCTGGCATCGATGGTGTATCTGGTGTATCAATGTTTCCAGTGATTTCTAGGTCTTCTATTGGTCTGGTGTCGGGATCTGGGGTTGCCATAAACTGCTCTTAGTTAGGATTAATCTAGATTGATAATTTTTTTCTGGGAGTTCCCTGATTGCAAGGGTTTACTGGAATCTCACTGAAAATGCGATCGCGCTCCACACAATACTCAATGCTCCGGATAATCTTCCGCAGACATGGGGTCTAACTCCCATCGACCAGCGTCGCGTGACTCCAAAATCTCGTTTGTCTGAAGAGATACCCCGTCGTCATAATCAAGCCCTACAGCAACTCCGAGTTCGTCAACAACATTCTGATCGGGAGTCGCAACAGTTCCCCCTACTGCTTCGTCACCAACCGCTTCCGCCTGATCCCAACGAGCATCAATATCTCCTCCGGTTAGTTCTGGGCCAGCCGATGTGTACTGCTCCATGCGATCGCGCATGGTTCGCCCACCAATTTCTAGTCCTGGCTCTTGGGCAACACCCGTTCCCAAGGATTCAGTAATTGCCTGGGGTAAATCTGAAATAATTGGTTCGCCAGTATCTTCTACGGGTATATCTGAAACTAGGTCAGTATCTTCAATGGGTATATCTGAAAGATTTCCTTGTTTGCGTGTATTGCCTTCGTTGTCTGCTTTCCTAGTTTTATCAGCCATAATGCTTTATGTGAATCCTGCGAATACCTATAAATGCAACATATCTAAAGATGAGACTAGCAAAATCCACAAATAGGATGAAAATTTATTATTCCTGCAAATAAAAAACTTTATTCATCGTGAATTTAAAGCTCTATGTATCTACGGGCACTTCGTAGCTTAATGCTAAACCATGCTTTGGGTAGAAGTTGAGTGAAGGCATAGTAATTATTCTGCTTAGAAGCACATAAATTTGTCTGAATAGTTATCAGTAGATTGAGCAAGCGCTCGCGGCTTACAATATGCCCCTTTTAACTGATGAGGAATCAGGCAAGATCCTAATTTTTGATTTTTACAATATCCAGAGCGCTTTTAACTCTGCTTAAGTACAATGTTTGTTTCTCTATTGCTTAGTATGATGTAATTATTGAAAAGTTGATTTTGTAGATTCCAATTAAACCAAACGTTCTAGAAAAGCTTTACCTTTAAGGTGAATTTTTTTGCATAAAAACTTTAAGGAGTAGCATTAATGCAACTAAAACCAATCAATCAGCAGGTTGTTGCCGTCGTTGGGGCGAGTAGCGGCATCGGGCGCGAGACAGCCCTTGAGTTTGCTCGTCGTGGGGCAAAGTTAGTTGTCTCGGCTCGTAGTGAGTCAAAGCTAGCGTCCTTGGTGGACGAAATTCGTCTCTCTGGTGGTGAAGCAACGCCTGTGGTAGCTGATGTGTCTGTATTTGAGCAGGTCAAAGCGATCGCAGACCGTACCGTCGAAGTCTACGGGCGGCTCGATACCTGGGTACACCTCCCTGCTGTCGGCATCTTTGCCACCTTCGACAACACCACACCAGAAGAGTTTAAGCGCGTCATTGATGTTAGCTTGATGGGGCAGGTATATGGTGCAATGGCGGCGCTACCCCATCTCAAGCGAGAGAGACAGGGGGCGCTAATCCACATCTCTTCAATGGAGGGCTTGCGAAGTCTCCCTTACCAAAGTGCATACTCCGCAGCAAAGCATGGGATCGAAGGATTCCTCGAAGCGATGCGCGTTGAGCTGCAACATGAGGGTATTCCCATCAGCGTGACGAGTGTGAAACCAGCGGTGATCAATACACCCTTCTGGAACAATGGTCTCACCAAGCTAGGCGTGAAGCCGTCAGGGATACCGCCCTACTATGACCCCAGGCTGGTCGCTGACGCGATCCTCTACGTCGCTGAACATCCAACTCGTGACTTCTTGGTTGGGGATGCTGCTAGAGCGCTAGATGCGCTACAGCGGCTATCGCCGGAACTGGTGGATTCTTTGTTGCTGCTCGTTGGCTTCCAAGCTCAACGCACCAACGAGCCGAAGTCCCCTGATGATCGCAACAACCTTTATGAGCCTGTCCCCGACGATACTAGAGTGGATGGAGATTTTAGCAATCTGGTGATACCGAGCGTTACTGACTGGCTGGCTAAGAATCCGGCTCTCCAGTTGGGTGCAATTGCTAGTACCGTTGCCTTAGCTTTGCTCGCGACACAAGTTTTCAAAAATGAAGAGTGAATTGAGTGCTGCGTCGATTGTGTTTTAACGATCTGTAAGGGCATGAAACTACCATGCCCCTACTTCTCAAATCAACATTAACCAGTAATCGACTCTTTAACCATTCACGTCATTTAAGCGCGAGGTGATAAACCGATCCATCCATTTCGCTAAATAAGCTTGATTCGCTGCTTGCTCAGAGGGATCGGTGGTGTCAATGGGGTGGGGTGCCAGTCCCAAAATTGCGGCAGTCGTCACGCAAAACATCGACTTTTGGAAACTGATGCAAATTTGCACCCGCAAATCATCTTCTCCCCGAAGGCTGCGACGGTATAACTCGTATAAATATTCGGGTATAAAATGACGCATATCTTGCATCAGTTGCGTCGGTGGAATTCCAGCACCGCCAACCGGCAGTGGATCGGCATAGAGAGCGCCGTATTCAAATCTACTTTGATCGGGAGAAATTTGCTGAGCCTGGGCATTATAGGAAACCGTTCCTAAGAAAGGCGTCCCTCTAAAGAAAATCGTTTCCACATAGGGCACAGCGACATCAGGTAAAAAGGTTAACCCGGCTGATTTGGGAATGATGTCATAAACCTTGTCTTGAATTTTTACTGAGTAAGTAATTGGCGAAGCCGCCGCCGCGACCAAACCCGCCAGGATATGTTCTACCACATCAGGGATTGATTTGATTTCTCCTCGGTCATAGCGGTCAGATAAGGTGAGAAACATTTCGCTCATCACCTCCCAGAATTGACCGAGAGCGCTGTAATAAACTTGCTGACGGACTTGTTCGAGCAAAAACTCTGGAAACAGTTTGTCCAGACCTCTAATGGGCAAGTTTGTTTTAATTTTGGCTTCGATTGCGGTTCTCGCGTGCTGGTAGAACTCCGGTGAATCTAAGTAAGCATCCATACTACCGCCACCGTGCCATAGCATCACCTTCATCACGTACTCGGCGTACTCATAATTAATCCGGTCGTGCCACCAATGGCGCAGCAACTTCTTAAAAGTAATCTCGCCATTGAAGTATTTAAAGAAGGGAAACAGCACTAAGAATTGATGATCGGCAATGTAGAGGAGATTTTTATAATAAGCATCCAGGACGATTCCATAGCTTTTGAGAATGCCGACAACTTCTAATACATTCTCTGGCGTATCCTCAAGTAAAGCTTTTCCAGATTGCAGCCGGTTAATATACGCGGCTAGAGGGTGATTTGAGAATTTTAAAGCGGTGCTTGGCATGAGACTTATTCGTAACCGTAAAATGTGTATGAAAAAATTAAAAGAGGAAATATTTTCAGAACTGCCTGCTGATTGACTCCCCCGACTCCTTCCCTAAGAGGGGAGAGGAGTCATTTTCCCGCTTCCCTGGTCGGGAAGAAGGTTGGGGTATTCGGTCTATTCGGTTTTGATATCCACCGATTTAGCAATCGGAGAAACTTCCGCGACCATACTCGATCGGTTGAGCATGGCTGTCATCGTGGATTCACTCCAACGCACCATCCAGTTAGGCTGTATTCCCAGGATGACAATCAGAACTGCTAAAAGCATCGCCGGGTAGCGATCGCTCCACTGGACGGGTGGCAAATTCATAGCTTTTTCAGACAGGCGTCCGAAAAAGGCGCGGTTAACCAAAAGCAAAAAGTACACGGCGGTTAAACCTGTTCCCACCAGACACAGGAGGGTTTGAACCGGAAACACGGGGAAACTGCCCCGGAATACCAAAAATTCTGAAATAAAACCTACCATGCCGGGAATCCCGGAACTTGCCATGACCCCGACTATCATCAAGCTACCAATTAGGGGCAAGCCGCGCTCTGGATTGAGCAAACCCTTGAGAGTTTCTATATCGCGGGTGCCTGTCTTGTTGTAAACGACACCTACCACCAGAAACAGGAGCGATGAAATTAAGCCGTGGGCAATCATTTGGAAGACGGCTCCCATCAGGCTTAGGGGGGTGGCGGCGGCGGCGGCTAATAGGATGTAACTCATGTGAGCAATGGAGCTATAAGCCACCATTTTTTTCATATCTTTTTGAGCGATCGCATTGAATGCACCATACAACGCGCTCACGACCGCCCAAGTCGCCAACCAAGGTGCCACAACCGCCCACGCTTCAGGGAACAAACCCAATCCAAACCGCAGTAACCCATAGGTTCCTAACTTCAACAACACACCAGCCAACAGGACGGAAACGGGCGTTGAGGCTTCTACGTGAGCATCCGGCAACCAGGTGTGGAAGGGAACTAAAGGAATTTTGATGCCAAAGCCTACCAAAATTCCTGCCAACAGCAGAAATTGTGTTCCCAAGGGTAGGGACAGGGCATACAATTTTTCAAATTCAAACGTCGAGGCACCACTGAGTAGCACTAACCCAAAGAAAGATGCCAAAATTAGAATTCCAGAGACTGCCGTATAAATAAGAAACTTTGTGGCTGCGTAGCCTCGCCGTTGTCCTCCCCAGATAGCAATCAACAGATACAGCGGAATCAGTTCTACCTCATAAAAGAGGAAAAACAACAGCAAATCCTGCGCTAAAAAGGCACCAGAGACAGCCCCATTCAACAATAAAATTAGAGCGTAATAGAACCGAGGTCTCTGAATAGAGTCATTCGTGCTGTAAAGCGCTATTCCTGTTAAAAGACTATTTAAAACGAGCAAAGGCAAAGACAAGCCATCCACACCGAGATGGTAGGTCAATCCTAAGGTGTCAATCCAAGGGATAAACTCAGAAAACTGTAACAGTCCCTCTGTATATTGAAACTGGCTCACTAGGAAAATAGACCAGATAAAGACACCACTAATAACAGCCAGAGCCACTTTCCGGGGGACTTGCGGGTTCATGGTTCCGGGCAGAAACCCGATTATCGCAGCGCCTATTACCGGCAACCAAATCAAAGCACTGAGCATACTAGGGAACGGGTAATTTTTAATGGGTAGTTGGTAGTTGGTCGTAAGGGTAAGAGGGAATGGATTGGGGATTCCATTACCCATTCCCTCTTACCAATTACCTAAGGACAACTCGGAACTCAAAACACTTAAAATGGGCCAGAGTATGAGAATGCTTAAAACGCTTAATCCTACGAGGATGGTGAGTAAATAAAACTGGGACTGACCTGTAGCGTTGTACTTTAAGCTTTGCCCGCTGAAAATTGTGGCAACGCCAACCAAGTTAACGAATCCATCTACTACATAGCGATCGATCCAAGCATTTAACCGCGAAAGTCGGTCAACTGCAAAAACCACACTCACGCGGTAAAGTCGGTCAATATAAAAGTCGTAGGCGAACAAGTCTTGCAGAAATCTGAAGGGAATCCGAACGGATCTAGACCAAGTTCTGGGTAGATAAATCACGCTTCCTAGAACTGTGCCAATTAAGCCGGAAATCACCAGTAGCAGCAACGCTTGTTGGTTGAGATATTCCCAATCAGGCAGCAGTGACAAGCGCTGCATCATCACAGGGACGAGCAGTGTGACTACGATCAAAGACACCATCGGCACAGCCATCGGCCAAGGAACCTCTGGTGCCCTGCGAGTTTTTGCCTGGGGTTCGCCTAAGAAAACCAGACGAAACACGCGAGTTAAATTTACGGCGGTCAGGCAGTTAACTAAGAGCAAGACTGCTACCAGCCAGGGTTGGTTTGTGAAAAAGTCATCAATCCCCAGGCGCAGTGCCCAAAAGCCTCCCAATGGTAAGAGTCCGACTAATCCAGCGCTGCCGACCAAAAAGGCAGTGGTGGTCGCTGGCATCCGCGACCAGAGACCGCCCATTTCCGTAAGGTTTTGGTTGTTGGTGGTGATGATGATGGAACCGATACTCATGAACAATAACGCTTTGGCGATCGCGTGGGCAAACAGCAACATCAGGGCGAAACCCGTCCATTGCAACCCGACGGCGATAAACACCAAACCCAAGTAAGCGCTGGTGGAATGGGATAAAGCTCGTTTAATATCAATTTGCGCGATCGCCACCAACGAAGCACCAATCGCCGTCATTGTGCCAATCGCCACCAAGGTCGCCGAAGCCACCGGGGAAAGGATTAAGATTGGCTGGAGTTTAATCAGCACATAAGCACCACAAGCCACCACGACCGAGTTTCGCAAGATTGAAGCCGGGTTAGGCCCTTCCATCGCCTCATCTAGCCAAAGATGCAGCGGGAATTGGGCACATTTTCCCACCGGCCCAGCAATCAATGCCAATCCTAATAACGTGGATGTTAATGGCGATAAGGTAGCCGTTTCCGCCCACTCATATAAATCGGGAAAATCCAAGGTTCCTGCTACAGTTGATAGCGCTACCACCCCCATCAATAGCAAGATGTCTCCCACCCGCTTGGTTAGGAAGGCATCTCGCGCGGCTGTCACCACTAGCGGCTGAGCATACCAGAACCCTACCAGTAAATAAGTGGAAAGGGTCAGCACTTCCAACAAGGCATAGGTGAGAAACAAAGAGTCGCTAATGGCTAAGCCACTCATCGCCCCTTCAAAAAATCCCATCAAGGCAAAGAAGCGAGCTAATGCCCAGTCTTTCTCCATATACCCCAAGGCAAACAGTTGCGCTAGGAGGCTTAAGCCCGTCACTAGCTCCATTGCCCCAACACTCACGGCTGAGATATCCAAAGCAACGGTCAGATCTAAATCTGCCACCTGTAGCCAATGGAATACAAGCTTTATCGGCTCTTGGTTCCAGGTACTTCTGAAGACAATCGTGCCGTGTACAAACGCCAAGATAGTCATCAACAGGTTAAAGTAAGCTGCTGGGCGTGGGCCTGTCCGACGAATAAATCCAGTTGACCACGGCAGGGTAAGAACTGCCCCCAGTAATCCATAGAAAGGCACCCACCAACTTGTCTGGGTGAGAAACTCTGTCATATTAGGAAAGCCCTTGCTATTTTCTTCATCAATCGACTTGCTCACCAAGAGGCACTCGGAAGTAGTTCCCAGGCAAACTATGGCGAGCTTGTAAACGTCAGATTAATAGGTTTATTTTTTTTTCAGTATGACGTTTTTTTGCTGTAAATTAACACTTGAGAACTCCAAAAATTATTTATACTCATCTTGAACTCTCCTCATAGCTATTAAAAACATCGGTATGTTTACCTACTATACCTGTGTTTATAAAGCAAATTTGAAAAATTTATACCTTGAAAAGCTTTAGCTTATTAGTGTCTAATTTTGACACGGACTAAGCCCTAGGAAAGTCTTTATTTTTTTTTGAAAATCCCCCCCAGTGCGGTTTACAGGAGATAATCCTGTAGACTATTCAAAAGTAATAAAGAAATTATAAAACATAAGGAAGCATTCCAGAAACGGATAAGCTTTTATTGAACAGAAACGCCATTTTGACGACCGTTAAGTTTTCTTAAACTCTTTAATATAAAAATATCATAATAGTTTATATTGTCAAGTAAGCCTCGCTTCTCTATGCTTAATGATGCGAGGCTAAGCGATAGTTCTTGAGATGAAAGAATGGGTGTCCTCGTCCAAATTTTACAAGAAGTACAAATTAAGGCGAGTGTAGGTCCCACTAGGTAGGAGATAATAAATGCCAATTGCGGTTGGAATGATTGAGACCAAGGGCTTTCCAGCGATTGTAGAAGCTGCGGATGCGATGGTTAAAGCGGCTCGAGTTACACTGGTAGGCTATGAAAAAATTGGCAGTGCCCGGGTAACGGTAATTGTTCGGGGGGATGTGTCTGAGGTGCAGGCGTCAGTATCCGCCGGAGTGGATGCAGCCAAGCGCGTGAATGGCGGAGAAGTTCTGTCCACTCACATCATTGCGCGTCCTCATGAGAACCTGGAGTATGTGCTACCGATTCGATACACGGAAGTTGTCGAACAGTTCCGGACGTAAGGAGGGTGAAGACGCCAGCAGCGCTCCGGTGGCGGTGTTCCCTTAGATATTTTTAGGTCGCGTCTCAACTCGAAACCCCGAAAAGTCCAAATTTTCAAGTCAAAACACTTAAATTAAGCGAAGGAAGAACTGATGGCAATTGCAGTTGGAATGATTGAAACACTAGGCTTTCCTGCCGTTGTGGAAGCTGCGGATGCGATGGTAAAAGCTGCCCGCGTCACGCTAGTGGGTTATGAAAAAATTGGCAGCGGTCGCGTCACCGTGATCGTTCGGGGAGATGTCTCGGAAGTACAGGCTTCTGTATCGGCGGGCGTTGATTCCGTAAAGCGAGTGAATGGCGGTCAAGTACTGTCCACTCACATTATTGCGCGTCCCCACGAGAACCTGGAGTACGTTCTGCCCATTCGTTACACGGAAGCTGTTGAACAATTCCGGGAAAGTGTTAGTGGCATTCGTCCTTTCAATAGGCCGTAAGATTAGGTCATGGGTAAGGGGTAATGGGTCATCGGTAATGGGAAAAGACCTTTTTCCCAATTACCAATTACCTTGTTTCCTTTTTTCCCCAATTACCGATCATGCAAATTGCCAAAGTTCGTGGCACGGTTGTTAGCACCCATAAAGAGCCTGGCCTTCGAGGCGTCAAGCTATTGCTGTTGCAATTTATTGATGAAGAGGGGCAGATCCTACCCCAATACGAGGTAGCTGGCGATCAGGTAGGCGCTGGTATAGATGAGTGGGTTCTGGTTAGCCGTGGGAGTGCTGCCCGGATTGTAGATGGCAGCGAAAAGCGTCCTCTCGATGCGATGGTGGTGGCGATTATTGACACGGTCAGTGTAGACAATCGCCTCCTGTACAGCAAGAAAGAACAATATCGTTAGTTACTTTGTTCAGTTAGTGAGGTTTAGAGATATGGCAGCCCGCAGCTTTGCGGCTCCCCCGACCCCTTGGTCAAAAAGTTTGGCGGAACCGAAGATTGACGCAAGCGCTTACGTGCATTCTTTTTCCAACATTATTGGAGATGTGCGGATTGGCCCTCAGGTGTTAATTGCACCGGGAACTTCGATCCGAGCCGATGAAGGAGCGCCATTCTACATCGGCGAAGGCACGAATATCCAAGATGGTGTCGTGGTTCACGGTTTGGAACAAGGTCGAGTCGTTGGGGATGACAATCAGGAATACTCGGTGTGGGTCGGGAAGAATGCTTCCTTAACCCATATGTCTTTGATTCACGGCCCCGCTTATGTCGGGGATAATTGCTTTATTGGCTTCCGCTCTACGGTATTTAACGCTAGGGTGGGCAAAGGCTGCATTGTGATGATGCACGCCTTGATTCAGGATGTAGAGATTCCTCCAGGAAAGTATGTCCCTTCGGGAGCGGTGATTACCAATCAGCAGCAAGCTGACCGCCTATCGGATGTGCAAGCACAAGATACCGACTTTAGCCGTCATGTAGTTGGGATTAATGAGGCACTAAGAGCTGGCTATCTGTGTGCTGGAGATACTGCGTGTATTACACCTATTCGGGATGAGATGAGTCAACCCAACCAAGGTGGGCGCGATCGCCGTGCAGCTACACCAGCTTCGACGAGTGCCTCTTTTAGCGGTGACTTGGCACAACAAGTGCAAAGCCTGCTGAATCAAGGCTACAAGATTAGTACCGAATATGCGAACGAACGCCGCTTCCGCACCAGTTCCTGGACGAGTGGGAAAGCAATCGAAGCTCGGTCAGCCTCGGAAGCGATCGCAGCTTTAGAAGCAATCGTAGCCGAACACCCAGGGGAATACGTGCGCTTGATTGGCATCGACTCCAAAGCCAAGCGACGGGTGCTAGAGCAAATTATCCAACGTCCCGACGGCGCACCTACGGCGAAGGGTGCCAAAACTGCCCCAGCCAATAGTTCAACAGCCTATAGTTCAACAGCCAGCGCTCCGCAGATTGAAAACAGTTCTCTGTTAAATTCAGAAGCGATTGAGCAGGTGCGAAATATATTGGCTCAAGGCTACAAGATTGGCACGGAACACGCCGATGAGCGCCGCTTCCGCACCAGTTCTTGGCACACTTGCTCTCCGATTGAAACAAATCGGGAAGTAGAAGCGATCGCTGCTTTGGAAGCTTGCATGGCTAGCCACGCCGGAGAGTACGTGCGCTTCTTTGGAATTGACCCCAAAGCCAAGCGTCGCGTCAACAAACCGTTGCTGATTCAACAGCCAGCGAAGAGCGGTAGCCGCTAGAACAAGGATGAAGAATGTAAGGATGAAGAATGAAATTTTTCATTCTTCATCCTTTAGCAGGGATGAAGGGTAAAAAAGAAAAATTCAATTCTTGTTCCTTCAGCCAAAAGTTATTTCGCCACTCCTTACTTTCTAGCCCCATGCACTTGCCGCTACTGCCGCCACTTGGCAACTCTCAAGTTTATGTGAAAGGGGATGTAAGCATTGATGACGGTGCTGCGATCGCTCCGGGAGCGATCCTGCAAGCAGCTCCAGACAGTAAAATTATCATTGCTGCGGGTGTCTGCATCGGCATGGGAACTATTCTTCATGCCTACGAAGGCACCATAGAAGTGGAAACAGGGGCAGTATTGGGAGCTGGCGTCCTTGTCGTCGGCAAAAGCAAGATTGGTGCGAATGCCTGCATCGGTTCCACGACGACGGTTTTTAACAGTAACGTGGAGTCTTGGCAAGTCGTGCCACCGGGTTCTCTGTTCGGAGATAACACTCGTCAAATTGCCGATACTCCAACTGCTGACACCCCAACTGCCGCTTCCAGCGAGGCTGTTTTAGATCCGCAAGTCAACCAAGAGGACGTCCCCGCAGCATCCACTGGCGAGGAAACTCAAAATGGGCAAGCGATCGCTTCTACTCTCTCCACATCCAGCAGCGAAGACACCCCGAATGAGCTAACGCCGTCATCTCCAACCGCTGGGACTCCAGTCTATGGACAAGCGAACCTCAATCGGCTGCTGACGACTTTGTTTCCTCACTATAAATCCGCCAACCACCCCCCCAAAGACACTCAAAGTTCATAGTTTTGACTTTTGGCAGTTATCAGCACTAGCAATTATCAACTAATCTGTGACTGTGGGCATACTAAAGTTAGGCGCAAGAATAGTTTCTCTGGGAGGTCATCGGTGGAGGTACAACAGCCAGGACTGGCTCGATTTGAGCGGCAAAGTCAATCCAAAAGCTTTAAAGACACTGCTTTGGGCATGGTTTCGACTCAGAGTTTCCCTGCGATCATCGGCTGTGCCGATATGATGCTAAAGTCCGCTGGGGTAACGCTCATCGGGTTTGAGAAAATTGGTAGTGGTTACTGTACTGCGATTGTCCGAGGTGGCATTGCCGATGTCCGTTTAGCCGTCGAAGCGGGTGCCCAGACTGCCGAACAGTTTGGTCAGTATATTTCCTCTTCGGTGATTCCTCGCCCCCTGCCAAATTTGGAAGTCATTTTTCCGCTTGGTAAACACTTATCCCAACTTACCGATAACAACGGTTACAGCCGTCTCAGCAATCAAGCAGTTGGTTTATTAGAAACGCGGGGCTTTCCGGCGATGGTTGGAGCTTGTGACGCCATGCTCAAAGCAGCAGAAGTGTATCTGTCTTCCTACGAAACGATTGGCGGTGGTTTATGTACCGCGATTATTCGGGGTTCCGTGGCAGATGTCGCCGTGGCTGTCGAAGCGGGGATGCAAGAAGCCGAGAGGATTGGGGAATTTAATTCTTTAATGGTGATTCCTCGACCGTTGGACGACCTGGAGCAATGCCTGCCTGCGGCGGCTTGTTGGATAGAGGAGAAACCCCAACCCCTGAAATTGCCAGTCGCTATCAAGGAACAGGAAAAACAGCTGGTGGAATTGCCAGATTTAGCCAAGTTACCGATTCAGGTTCAAGAATAATTTAAATCTTAGATTGTGAATGTAGCACTCAATAGAGAGGCTGAAAATTTCAGCCATAGGGAAAGCGTTGCACATTTATGACTCTGATGTTTGGGGGAAATCAGCCTGCAAAACACAGGATGAAAATGAATGATAACTTCCCAAACCAAGCATCAAGTAAATGTACAACGCCTTTAGGAAGGAAGACTGTTACTTTGTTCAGTGATTCAATCATAACCTTGAATCTTCATGGATAAAAGGTATTATTTGCGATAGGTACAATAGAGTTTTATCTATAACTGGCAGGAGAAGGGCGTTTGAAGCAGGCAACGCTACACCAGTTGAAGGTGTTTGAGGTGGTTGCTCGCCACGGGAGCTTTACCCGTGCGGCAGAAGAACTATTTCTCACCCAGCCTACTGTCTCTATGCAGGTGAAGCAACTCACCAAGGCGGTTGGGACACCGCTGTTTGAGCAGGTGGGCAAGCGCCTTTATCTTACAGACGCCGGACGCGAACTGATGGTAACGTGCCGGGAAGTCTTCGAGCGATTAGCTCAATTTGAGATGACTCTGGCTGAAATGAAAGGGCTGAAACAGGGAAATTTGCGGCTGAGTGTGATTACAACCACGAAGTATTTTATCCCGCGTTTATTAGGGCCATTTTGCCAGCGTTATCCGGGAATTGATATCGCCCTCCAGGTGACGAATCACGAGCGGATTCTGAGCCGTATGAGCGAGAATCTAGACGATTTGTATATTCTGAGCCAAATACCAGATCATCTGGATATCCGCTGCCACCCGTTTCTAGAAAACCCGTTGGTGGTGTTGGCACCTATCAATCATCCACTGGCTCAGCAAAAAAATATCCCTCTCTCTAGTCTGACGGGTGAGCCGTTTATTATGCGCGAGGCAGGATCGGGGACGCGCTCATCGGTGCAAAATTTATTCGAGCGGCATGAGGTTGCGGTGAAAGTCCGGTTGGAGTTGGGGAGTAATGAAGCGATCAAGCAAGCGATCGCAGGTGGCTTAGGGATCTCTGTCTTATCTCGCCACACGCTAGGGCTGGATGGTGTCAGCAGCGAACTCACTATCCTTGATGTGGAGGGTTTTCCCATTAGCCGTCATTGGTATATCGCTTATCCGGCTGGCAAACAACTCTCCGTTGTCGCTCGCACGTTTTTTGATTATCTCTTGGAAGAAGCGAAGCGAATTGCGGGTGAGACACCGGCAAGTAGTAATTAGATTTTTCAGGAAGCGTCTGCTGTGGAGACTTAGTTGGAATTAAGCCGGTGATAGGTGTATAGAGACACGAATTGCTGAAGTATTGGCGCAGCTTCAGTTATAGGCGACCCAATTGAGCCTATCCAACGCCGCTTAGGTAAAGGATGAAATGATGTCGCAGATGGAAGAAGTTCGACAGCTAATTCTAAATTCTTTAGATGAAACAGAACTCTCTCTGGGAGGCAAACAGCTCGCATCTCTACCAGCAGAAATTGGGCAATTGCATTCTTTGACAAAACTCAATCTGAGTGGCAACCAACTGGCATCCTTGCCAGCAGAGATTGGGCAACTACATTCTTTGACATATCTCAATCTGAGCTTAAACCAGCTTGCATCCTTGCCAGCAGAGATTGGGCAACTACATTCTTTGACATATCTCAATCTGAGCTTAAACCAGCTTGCATCCTTGCCAGCAGAAATTGGGCAACTGCATTCTTTGACATATCTCAATCTGAGCTTAAACCAGCTTGCATCCCTACCAGCAAAAATTGGGCAACTGCATTCTTTGACATATCTCGATTTGAAGTACAACCAACTGGCATCCTTGCCAGCAGAAATTGGGCAATTGCATTCCTTGACATATCTCTATCTGGAAGGCAACCAGCTTGCATCCCTACCAGAAAAAATTGGGCAACTGCATTCCTTGAGAGAGCTAGATTTGGGTGACAACCAGTTCGCATCCCTGCCACCAGAGATCGGGCAACTGCATTCCTTGACATATCTCAATCTGAGCTTCAACCAACTGGCATCCCTGCCAGCAGAAATTGGGCAACTACATTCTTTGACAAAACTCTATCTGAGTTCCAACCAGTTCGCATCCCTGCCACCAGAGATCGGGCAACTACATTCCTTGACATATCTCAATCTGAGTGACAATTCCATTCAAGATTTATCGCTGTTAGCCAACCATCCCAATCCAGAACTGACGGTTTATTGTTTTCATGTTAAGCTTCCTCGTCGCTACTGGACACACCTGAACCAGTGGCAAGCCGAATGGCTGCTGACAGAACCCAATGCGGAAGTCCGGCGAGTGTTGATTCAGCAGATTGGTTGCGATCGCATTTGTCAGGAGTTGGCAACGCAAACAATCGATACCTGGCGCGAATACACCCTGCTCAAAATTAATGCAGATATTGATGTCGAACCCATCCATCTGCTGAAAATGACCTGTCCCAGCACGAACCACCTTCACGTCCTGCGCGTTCCACCCACCCTTACCTTTGCCAGAGAAGCGATTCGCTGGGTAAACTGGGACGTTGACCCAGAAGCATTTGCCGTCGAAACCTAAATCGACTCCTACATGGGAAATTTGCACTTGAACGTGAAATTAACAGCTATCTCGTCCAAGCCAACCAATTAGAAAATAACTTCTTCACAAACGGCGTTAGCCGAGTACGGTTATAAGCATCTGCTGCCTTGCGAATCGCTTCGGCTTGCGTGGGATAGGGGTGAATAACCGTGGCAAGTGTTTTCAAGCCAACATTTCCTACCATCGCCAAGGTGACTTCGCTAATCATGTCACCTGCGTGTCTCGCCACAATGGTTGCACCTAAAATTTTATCGGTGCCTTTCTTGACGTGAATTTTAGCAAATCCTTCTTCTTCGCCGTCTGCGATCGCGCGATCCACCTCACTCAATGGAATGAAGTAAGAATCCACCTCAATTCCTTTTTCCAACGCCTCTTTCTCGTACATCCCCACATGGGCAATTTCTGGAGCAGTGTAGGTACACCAAGGCATTGTCAGCGTACTAAGTTTTTTGCGCCCAAAAAACAAACTATTCTGAATAACAATCCGGGCAGCGGCATCAGCAGCATGGGTGAATCTCCATTCCATACAGATATCACCAGCAGCATAAATGCGAGGGTTTGTTGTCTGAAGCTTGTCATTGACAATTACCCCTTTTTTGGTGTCATATTGTACGCCTACCGTCTCAAGATTTAAGCCTTCAACATTAGGCGCTCTCCCAACTCCGGCTAGGATTTCATCAACTGTTACTGAAGCTTCTTTTCCATTCGCTTCGTAATAAATAACTTTTCCTGCGCTGCTTGTTTCAACTCGCTTAATTTTGGACTGCAATATTAACTTAATCCCCTCCTGAATAAACGCCTGTTGCACAATTTCGGCTGCATCAGCATCCTCTTTGTCAAGAATATGGGCATTTTTATGTAACAGCACCACTTCTGAACCAAGCCGCTGGAACGCCTGAGCCAGTTCGCAGCCGATAGGGCCACCGCCAATTACTGCTAGTCGGTTTGGTCGTTCTGTGAGGGAAAATACGGTTTCGTAAGTGAGATAACCTGCCTCTTGTAACCCTTCAATCGGGAGATTAGCTGCACGCGCACCTGTAGCAATAACTGCTTTTTTAAAACGTAACTTCTTTCCCGCGACTTCGATAGTGTCAGAACTAGAAAACCGAGCATCTCCCAAAAATACATCGATACCCAACTTTTGAAATCTTTCGGCAGAATCGTGATGACTAATCCCGGCACGAATTCGCCGCAGTCGCTCCATTACGGCAGAAAAATCAACTTCAGTACCTTCAGGAATGCGAACACCAAATCTCTCTGCATCCCGAATATCTGCAACAACACGAGAAGAGCGAATCATGCATTTCGAGGGAACGCAACCCACATTGAGGCAATCTCCACCCATCAAATGCTTTTCAACTAACGCGACTTTAGCGCCTAACCCGGCTGCACCTGCCGCTGTCACCAGCCCCGCAGTACCGGCTCCAATTACAACCAAATTGTAACGAGGTGCAGGTTCGGGATTCACCCAATCGGGAGGATGTACGTGAGCTATCAAAGTTTGGTTATAGACATCCATTGGCGACACAATCACCCGATCAACTCCTAGCTGTGGCATTATAATTCCTCCTGATTAACGCTTTCTTCTAATGCTTTTCGAGCGATGCGCGTAACATAAATCGTCACAGCAACAGTGGCAATAAATCCAAGCACACGAATTACCCATTGGGCTATTTCAGTTTCAGGATTTTTGGGCTGTACTGCTCCAAGGGTGGCAATACTACCAGCTAAAGAACCGATATAAACATACATAATCGTTCCGGGAATCATGCCGATAGAGGCTAAAAAATAATCTTTCAGGGAAACTTGGGTGATTCCAAAAGAGTAGTTTAAAAGGTTGAAGGGAAAGATAGGTGAAAGTCGAGTTAAAAGAACAATTTTGAATCCTTCCTTGGCAACAGCTTGGTCGATGGCTTTAAATTTGGGATTTTTTTCTATTTGCTTGGAAACCCAGCCGCGAGCCAAATAACGCCCCACAAGGAATGCAGCAGCGGCTCCTAAAGTAGCTCCGATGAAGACGTAAATTGAACCTAAAAATATGCCGAAAACCACACCCGCTCCCAAGGTGAGGATGGAGCCGGGAATGAAGAGTACGGTGGCTAGGATGTAGATGACCATAAAAGTCACTGGTGCCCAAAATCCCAGGCTGTCAATCCACGCCAAAGCGCTCTTCAACTGTTCCTGGACATTAAAATATTTAGCTGCAAAGATGAGGGCAGCGATCATAGCAGCAACTAGAAAAAAACCAAAAATCCGTTTTATCTTTGAACTGGAGGGGCTTTGTACTGATTCATTCTCCATAACCTACCTCAATAACACAGATATGGAAGCTGACTCTTAAAGATTAAGCTAATTTTTATAATAAAATTTGGCTGACAAATGATTTTTAGCTGAGAATTGATAATGATTTTATTAAAAAAATGTTAGATTTTTCTAAAAAGAAGCTTAAAATGTCTCGTAAAAACTATTCCTTTAGAAAGATGTGAAAAAGAAAAAGTAGAACTAGACAAAAGCTAGAATGGATGAAAGCTGAGATGTGTGGGGGAGTAAGGAGGCTACAAAATACTAGCTTCACCCAGATGCGATCGCTTGCGTCAGCGATTTGGTTATCCTATTTCCATTTTGATAAGCTATATCAAGCTCCGCCTGACCCCCAAGAGAAGCAAGGAAAAACAGATGTATCGCATCAGCACCTTAAATTGGGATTAGCGATGGGTGAAAAATCTGAGATGTTCAATCAATATAGTAACCCGGAGACCTGAGGACATGGATGAGGAAATTATTAAACAACTGAATATGGAAGTTGAAGCGATGAGCTTCAACGAGTTAAATGAACTTGGCAATAGGGCAGTCAGTTTAGGGCTAATTTTGGGTCACGGTTATCGAAGTAACCAGTACGAAATCCTTCGCAAAAATGAGGTGGTCATGCTACCACCCAAAGAAGCAGCCGCTTATCTAAAAAAATTGATTGGAGAAGTTGGGGGCTAAATGATAATAGAGAATGGGAGTAAAATTGGGGATAGGAAAAGTGCATCTACCATTTACTTCCTAGTAACAGCTATCAATGACCCGAAATTAGCAATTATCAGTTTTTTATAAATTTGCAGACATGACAAATCAGCAAGTATTTATTTTCGAGGGAGAACGCGCCGGGAATTATGATAAAGACATTCCTTTCTGGGTGCCTGGATATGAGCTGATACACGATTTGTTGCAGGCGGTGCTTCAAGTGCGCCTCCCGGAAGAGTCCTCACTGTTAATTGCTGGTTCGGGTTCGGGTAAAGAACTTGAGATTCTGGGTAAGGCAAATTCTTCATGGCGGCTGCTGGGAGTAGATCCGTCTCCGGAGATGATGAGCATTGCTAGCGATCGCATCCAGAAAGCCGGACTCCAGGATCGCGTCAGCCTGCATCAAGGCATTGTGTCTGACTTACCTGAAGATATTTTGTATGACGCCGCCACGTTGATTCTAGTCATGCATTTTTTTCCAGATGACGGAACCAAGCTAGCAATGCTTCGCAGTATCGCTCAACGGCTCAAGCCAGGTGCTACTTTTCTGCTAGTCGATTCCTACGGGGAGTGGAATTCGGGTCAAGTTGAACGAAAGCTTGAAATCCTGAAGAATTTCGTTCTCAAAAAAGGTATTCCTCCAGAGCAGGTACAGCAGAGGCTCGAAAATCTTCCCAAAAATATCCACTTAGTGCCGGAAGAGCGGATCGTTGCGCTGCTTGAAGAGGCTGGTTTTGGGATGGTGGAACGCTTTTATAGTGCCTTACTCGTCGGTGGTTGGATTGCGAAACGTGGGGAATAAATAGCGCGTTGTATTAGTTCATTAGATGAAGGATAAAAGGGACAAATTCCCTAATTAGTGACAATCTCAAACTCTAGCTGATGACTTTCCTGAAAGGAATGGGTGAAATGATCGACTAAATTTGTATCGCTGAGTTCAAGATTGTAAAAATCTACAAATTCCTCATCAAAATATGGTCCAGCGTGCCAAGTTCCAACTTCTAACTTGATAAAGCAATTCCCTGGAATGTGGAAAGCTTTAATATCTTCTAATGTCGGTTGGTCAGTATTATGATTTGGAGGCGCAACCGCAATTAGCCAGTCTTTCCCTTCCAGCGAACCTAGACATTGAGTGCATTGGATATGGCGCGTGATTTTGTGAAACTTGCGACCTTTGTGGTGCAGCCGCATAATGTAAAATCGGGGAATTCCATTTTGCAGGTTTAACTGCGCTTCTTCGGAATCATAAAGTTTGCCGTCAACACTTGCAGAGATTACTTGACCATAACGCCGAAAAGTTTCTGGTGTTATCAATTCGGCGTGTAATTGTTGCACCGTTTTTGATGTATTCATATCAAACTTGTTTGTATTTTCATCATTTTAATGGTCATTTTCATCCGAAAAAACCTAGGAAAGCAAATTACCCACAAACTGGAAGTTTGGGGCTATACAAACCAATTCCGCCTACGCAGACTTAATTTAGCCTGCGGAGGCAGGCTTTGTTTGTGTAGCTTTGTTTGTGTAGCCGCGATTTCAATTGCCAGGTATTTTGCTTACTCAGTTTTGGGTTTGTATGGAATAATTGAAGCTTGCTTCTCCCCATCGCTTGGTCTTGTATACCACCAAGCCCAAGCAATTAAGACTGCTTGGAAGGGAAGTCTTATTGCTTGGAACCAAGGTGAGTTTGGAATAGGATTGAGGTCGATACTATTCACTGCCATATTGATATTTGCAGGGAAAACAAAGATAAAAAGAGTCAGCAGTCCCCAAGCAGCCGCATGACTTACGGGAGGGACTAATAATCCAATCCCACCCAGGATTTCAAAAAAGCCGCTGATATATACCAGTTCCAGAGGGTAAGGAAGTTGCGACGGCACGAGTTTAACAAATGGTGCTGGGATGGCAAAGTGCGCTATGCCGACGCCGATGATACACACACACAGAATCACTCGCAACAGTTCTTTGTTCTTTTTGATGTATTCCATCTCACCCTATACAGACTAACGATTAGAATTTGCTGACAAATTTTGTCGCTTCTTCAGTTTATTCAGTTTGATGTTACTTTGTTTTCAGCCAACAGTTGGAAAAATAGACTGGCGTTAGCATAGCGATCGCATCCCGGAATCGCGCAAAATTAAGACTATCTATCTGAGGGCGATCGCATGATGGAATATAGTCGGCGCAAATTTCTCCTGTATGGTTCAGCTACCTTGGGTACCAGTCTATTGCTGAAGGCTTGCAATAGCAGTCCTACCCCGACAGAAACAGCAGCTAGTGGGGATACTTCTGCTAAAACGGGTAAGGATTTAAAAGTTGCCATCGTTTTGCCAGGGATTATCACAGATAAAGCTTGGAACCAAGCTGGCTATGAAGGCGTGACAACTGCCAAAGAAAAGCTGGGAGTTGAAATTGCTCACGTTGAGAAGGTGGAACAAGCAGATCAGGCAGAAGCTTTGTCAGATTTTGCGCGTCGTGGCTACAACTTAGTGTATGCCCACGGGGGACAATTTGATGCAGCAATTGAGCAGGTAGCAGCGCAATTTCCGAAGACGTTCTTTGTCGGTGTCAATGGTACGGTGAAAGGCGATAACATGGCGTCTTTGCGAATCGATCATTTGCAAACCAGTTATCTGTGCGGCATCATAGGTGCCTTGATGACAAAATCAAATAAAATGGCTTATCTAGCGGCTCAATCTTTTCAAGCAACTGATGAAGAATTGCGGGGATTAGAGTTAGGTGCAAAGTCTGTTAAGCCAGATATTAAAATAGCTGCCAGTTACACAGGCGATTGGAATGATGCAGCTAAGGCAAAGGAAGCGACGCAAGCGCTGATTTCTTCTGGCGTTGATGTGGTTTATCAGTGGCTGGATAATGCTTCTCCTGCGGTGCTGCAAACTGCCGCTGAGAAGGGAGCTTTTGCTTTCGGCAATACAACAGATCAGATGGATGTTGCGCCAAAGGCGGTATTAACCAGTGCGGTGAAGCGAATTGATTTAGCGATCGCATACTTAGCCGATCTTGCTGTGGAAGGCAATCTGAAAGGTGAGATTTATACAATTGGTTTGGAAAATCCTGAGATTCTCTATCTTGGTAAATTCGGGGCAATGGTGCCAAAAAATGTAGAAGAAAAAGCACTTAATACGAAGCAGGCAATATTAGCTAAGAAAGTTACATTTGAGTCGTGTAAAGAGGGAGGAAAAGATACTCGGTGTGTGAAGCAAGCTTAATTCAGTTGATATCTCTTCGCTTATCACCCGTTGGGGAATTAATTCCCCGACGGTATATTGGCTAAGCCAATTAGCAAAAAATATTAAAAATGACTTATTTACGTCTTGAAGGTATTACCAAACGCTTTGGCACCTTTATCGCTAATAACAACATAAACCTGGGCGTTAGTTGCGGCTCGATTCATGCTCTGCTAGGCGAGAACGGAGCTGGTAAAACTACTTTGATGAATATCCTTTGCGGACTTTATCAGCCAGATTCCGGTCAAATCTACTTGCAAGGCAATCCTGTGCAAATTGCTTCAGCAAGTGCCGCTATCGCGCATAGAATTGGCATGATTCACCAGCATTTTATGTTGGTACCGCAACTGTCAGTAACCGAGAATATTATTCTTGGAACCAGCTTCGATTTGCGGCTAAATATAAAAGAGAAATCGCAGGCGATCGCGCAACTAGCTCAGTCTTATGGTTTAGAATTAAATCCATTCGCAAAAGTAGGAGATTTACCTGTAGGAGTTCAGCAACGGGTAGAGATTCTCAAGGCACTTTACCGCAACGCCAAGTTGCTGATATTGGATGAACCGACAGCGGTGCTGACGCCGCCAGAGGTGAAGATTTTAGCGGCTATCTTGCGCCAACTTGCTAAAGATGGACATACGATTATTTTTATCAGTCACAAGCTAGAAGAGGTGATGAATCTTTGCGATACTGTCACCGTATTACGCCGGGGTGCGGTAGTGACGACAACTAAAACCGCAGATACGAACACTCAAGAATTAGCACGGTTGATGGTAGGGAGAGAAATCTTATTTCATCTAAATAAATCTGCTCGTTCTTCTGGTGAAGTAGTGTTAGAAGTACAAAAGTTGCAGGTTCAGGATGAGCGGAATTTGCCGGTTGTGAAAGATATATCCTTTCAACTCCACGCAGGCGAAATACTAGGAGTTGCGGGGGTTGATGGCAATGGACAGCGAGATTTAGCAGATGCGATTGCGGGTTTTCGTGCTATTAATTCGGGAACCATCCGGAGATCCCCCTCTAACTCCCCCTTTTTAAGGGAGAGGACAGGAAGAATTACAGCTTATATTCCAGAGGATAGGCAGAAAATGGGTTTGGTGATGGGGTTTAGTATTGCCAGAAATCTCATTCTCAAAGCTTTTATGTTTCTGCCATTTTGCCGCCGTTGGTTCCTCCAGTATGAGGTAATTAATCATCATGCGACTGAGACGATGGAAAACTTTGATATTCGCGCTGAAAATCCATCGGTTAAAGTTAGCCAATTGTCTGGCGGTAATCAACAAAAAGTAGTGTTAGCACGAGAACTTTCTGGCAACCCAGCTTTGATTGTGGCAATGCAACCGACACGCGGTTTAGATGTCGGTGCGACTGAATACGTGCAGCAACGCTTATTAGCTGAACGAGAACGAGGTGCGGCAATTTTGTATATTTCTACCGAATTAGAAGAGATTATGGCAATGAGCGATCGCATTGCCGTCATGTATGAAGGACAATTCGTGGATATCTTAGATGCTGCCACTGCCACAGTGGAACAAGTTGGTTATTTAATGACTGGTGGTATTTCGGCGGGTTTTGAAGGGTAGCGATCGCTGCTAAGTTCAACTGTTGCCTGACGGCTGAAATCGTAGCTACACAAATAAAGACCGCCTGCGCGATCTAAAATACAAAAATTATTCTCAGCCTGCGTAGGCAGGCTTAGTTTGTATAGCCCCAGACTTCAGTCTGTGGGAGTCTTGGCGAAGTCCCACAGTTATGACAACAAATCGGATTCAACCTGTACTTCTGCCACTATTATCGCCGCTTGTCGCGATCGCATCCGCCCTCATCGTCGGCGCTATCCTCATCTTGCTGGCAAAGGCGAACCCCATCACCGCCTACGGCATTCTCTTTAAAGAATCTCTCGCAGACTACTACGGCTTTGCCAATACCATTGCAAAAACCGCACCGTTGCTGTTAGCGAGTTTGGGGGTGCTGGTGCCGTTGAAGGCGGGTTTATTTAATATTGGCGCTGAAGGGCAAATATACATGGGGGGACTCGGTAGCGCCTTGGTGGGGCTGTCTCTGCATGGATTACCCGCATTAATTCACGTACCGCTGGCGCTGCTGGGGGGATTTTTATTGGGGGGAATTTGGGGATTAATTCCGGGTTATCTGAAAGCAGTGCGCGGTGTAAATGAAGTGATTACCACGCTGCTACTCAATTATGTGGCGCTGAACTTTGTCGGATATCTGGTGAATAATCCTTTGAAGGCACCAGGTGCGCCGAGTGCCTTTTCTCCTTTAATCGCAGAATCCGCCCGATTACCGATTATTTTGCCGCAAACTCAAGCTCATGCGGGGATTTTTATCGGATTACTCGCTACAGGAATATTGTGGGTGGTACTGACGCGATCGCCTTTAGGATACCAAATTGAAGCCGTCGGACAAAATCCCACAGCCGCTCGTTACGCGGGGATGTCGGTAGAACGCACCATCATCGCTGTGATGGCATTCGCTGGAGGATTAGCGGGATTAGCGGGTGCAGGCGAAGTCATGGGCTTGAAATATCGACTATTCGACCGTTTTTCACCCGGCTATGGATTTGACGCGATCGCGATCGCTCTCCTCAGTCGTGGTAATCTCGCCGGTATCGTCCTCACTTCCGTATTCTTCGGTATCCTCCGCAGCGGCGCAAACGTCATGCAACGCAGCGCCAACGTCCCAGTCACCGTCGTTTACGCCATCCAGGGTTTAACCGTTTTATTCATTGCGATTAGTTTTGCAGTTGAACGTCAAATTAAGCTAAAGAGTTAATTTTTAATTATCTGTAAACTGGCAGCGTGAAGTGAAAAATACTCCCCTTATCGAGATTTGAGTCTACCCAAATCTGCCCATAATGCGCCCGAATAATCCGCTGGCATAAGCCAAGACCAATCCCATACCCGTCTCTTTCTTGATCTCGCTCTAGGCGATAGCGATCTTCAAAGATGCGCTCTTGATTCTCCGCAGGGATACCAAAACCCGTGTCGCCAACGCTCACCTGAATTTTCTGAGTCGTGCGGTGCAGCATTGCAACTTGAATCCTGCCACCTTCCGGCGTGTACTTAATCGCGTTATCCAGAAGGTTGACTATCACTTGGCGCACCCGTTCTTCATCCGCATAGACATAGGGCAAATCCTGGGGAATATCGGTTTCCAAACATTGAGATTTCCCCTGACACCGAGCTTTCAGTGAATTAATGACCTCATGACAAAGTGCCCCCAAGTCCAACTTATGCGGTTGAATATGCAATTGGGCACTCGTACCCCTGGCGGCTTGCAGAATATCTGCGATCATCCGATCCATCACGCGGATTTGGGTACGAGCCTGCTTGCTTAACTGCTCGGTCAGTGCTGGTGTTAGCTTGGCGTGTCTGTTGCTATTGTTTGAATTTAAGCTTAATTCCAAGGTTTCCATTGCTAGAGAGGCGGCTGTGAGGGGACTCCGCAGGTCGTGAGCTAACATAGCGAGTACCCGGTCTTTGAACTGTAGCTGCTCTAGCAGTTCTTCTTTTTCTTTCTTGAGGCGAAAAATTTCGTCAGACAGTTGAATCAGTTCTGCGGAATGAGCAACAGACCGAATCGCTGAGGTTTCTGCGGTGGTCGGTGAATCTGTCTCCCGGTCCTGTGCTAAAGTCTCCTGATATTCTTCGGCACACAGCTGCCAGCGAGGCCAACAATTCTTCAATTGAGCGATCAAATTACTCCCAGCTAGCGTCTGTCGGGGTTCCGGATGAATCTTGATCAAAGCTGGGGTTGCCACCAGTTTAAAGTGTTCGGCTAAATACGGCTGCTCTCCGACCTCGACCATCTGAAGTTCAAAAGGAACCTCGGTCTTTAAGCTCTCCAGATACGTTTGGATTTGCTGGATCTGTTTACGCGAACTCGGACGCTCATCGACAAACAGCAGTAGCTGTAGCGACGCTTCAGAATGGGTAGGTTTTTCAAGAGCTGCCTTTATGTAATCTGGTTTCAGCACTGGGAACCAACCGATGACACTTTAATTCTTAGGGGTATTGACTGAGAGTGGACGAGAAGCGAAGATCCGCTTTCAATTTAATATCTATTTAACATTTATAAACGATTGTGAGTGATGTTGTTGAAATTACACAAGCAGCCAGCGTTACGGATGGTGATGGGTGCAGCGATCGCATTTTTTTTGTTTGCTCTCTTTTTCACCCTGCATCGGCACTTCACCTTTTATTCCTCCTACGATCAAGGCATCTTTAACCAAGTCTTCTGGAACGGCATTCACGGTCGCTTCTTTCAGAGTTCTCTTTCTTCGCAGCTTTCTACCAACGTCGTCCACAATGGCGAAGTCCCAGAAGTTTTTTATCATCGCTTAGGGCAACACTTCACCCCAGCCCTTTTGCTGTGGCTACCCTTGTATGCCCTGTTTCCGTCACCCGCAACGCTCACTGTTTTGCAAGTTACGCTCGTAACCGCTGCCGGTTTGGTTCTATACGTCCTTGCTCGACAGCATCTGGAACCGGGGATTTCTGCCCTAATTACTATCAGCTTTTACGGCGCTAACGCTGTTCTTGGCCCTACCTTAGCTAATTTCCACGATATTTGCCAAATTCCCCTCTTTACCTTTGGATTGCTCCTGGCAATGGAAAAGCGCTGGTGGTGGCTATTTTGGGTGCTGGCGGTTTTGATTCTGGCGGTTCGGGAAGATTCGGGTGTGAGTCTGTTTAGTATCGGGTTTTACATGATCCTGAGCAAACGCTATCCCAAGGCGGGTCTTGCGGTCTGTACTCTCAGTTTTGCTTACATGATTGTCCTCACCAATCTGATCATGCCGCTGTTCTCCGAGGATATTTCTCAGCGGTTTATGATGGAGCGGTTTGGGCAATATGCGGATGGAGAAGAAGCTTCTACCCTGGAAATTATCTGGGGAATGGTAAGTAACCCCTGGCGGCTCATCGTCGAGCTGTTTTCACCCTTCTTTGGCACGATTAAGTATTTATTAGGTCAATGGTTGCCCCTGGCTTTTGTGCCAGCAATTTCTCCTGCTTCTTGGATGGTAGCGGGATTTCCCCTCTTGAAACTTTTATTAGGTAAAGGACAGTCGGTTCTCGCCATTAATATTCGCTATGCGATGACAATCGTGCCGGGGCTATTTTACGGGGCGATTCTCTGGTGGGCAGGGCAAAGCGACTTTAGAATTTGGATAAGAGATTTTAAAGGGGGGCGAAAAGCTCAGACATCAGAGAGGGATGAGGCTGAGAGGGATGAGGCTGAGGTTGCAGATAATTATCCCAAATCGGTTTCGCCGTCGTTTCGGCGTTTTTGGATCGTCTGTCTCTGCCTTTCAATATTTTTTACGTTCACTTCAAACCCTAATCGGACTTTTTACTTCCTGATCCCAGAGTCGATTCAGCCTTTGGTTTATATTCCCGTGACGCGGCAGTGGGAACACGTCAGCCAAGTTCGCCCTTTATTGGCTCAGATTCCGCCTGATGCTAGTGTAGCGACTACCACCTATCTTGTACCCCATCTTTCGGGTCGCCGCGAAATCATCCGCTTTCCTTCTTTGCAACTCCGCAATGATGCTGGTGAAGTGGTCAATGTGGATTACATTATTGCTGATTTGTGGCAAGCACAGCAGTATCAAGCTGCTTTCAACGAAGAACGGGGATTATTGCAACAGAGTGTTCCCGCGATCGATCGGCTGTCTGGTAGTGGGGAGTATGGCATCATTGGCTTCAAAGATGGCGTTATTTTGATGCAAAAAGGAGTTGCCTCGAACGAGCAAGCGATCGCGGCTTGGCAGGCATTTCGCCAACAGATTTCTCTAACTTAAATTCGTCTTTTGTCCCATCTAGCGGCAGACTATGCGATCGCACGTACCGAGCAATTTCATATCAACCCGGCAACATCCGCATTCCCACGGAAGTCAGAGATGTTCCCAAATGGCAATATAGATGGCAAATAATGCCTTCTTTTTCACTATTAAACCAATGGGTAAGAGCATCGTTCTGGGGTGCTTAATTAATCTGAGAATTATTGTGGAAAAACCGGATAGGCAATTGAAGTGTCTTTTAGAGTTTATTTAGGGACAAACTTTGTTCTTGAAATGTCTATTCGCAGTACCTCAAAAGCTAGCGGTAGGCTGAAAGCGATTGAGGTATAGAGCCAGAAAAGGAATAAATTCTTGGCTTTACATTTCATAATTTATTCTTTTCTTACTTCTTATTGTATTAACTGTTTATCCCTCAAATAAAAGCAACAATAGAAATAGATTGAGTGTTTATGTTTGCTCAGGGTTAAAAGATTATTTAAATCTATCGCACCCTCATTGTCCCAACTAGGAGACTATAATTTTTAGAACTATGTCGATCTGTAGCGATTTGTAACTGAATTGAGGGGATTGGGGGAAATGAAGATTCTAGTCCTGACTTGGGAATTTCCGCCGCGCATTGTCGGAGGAATTGCCCGCCATGTAGGGGAGTTATATCCAGAACTGATAAAACTAGGGCATGAAGTCCACTTGCTAACAGTGGAGTTTGGTCACGCGCCGCTGTACGAGGTGGTAGATGGCGTCCACGTGCATCGGGTGCCAGTGGGCTACGGTTATGATTTCTTTCACTGGGTCGTGAATTTGAACCAGAGCATGGGGATTCATGGCGGGAAGCTGATGATGGAAGATGGCCCGTTCGATTTGATCCATGCCCACGATTGGTTAGTGGGAGATGCCGCGATCGCTCTCAAGCACAATTTTAAAGTGCCGCTGATTACTACGATTCACGCCACAGAATTTGGTCGTTACAACGGCATCTACAACGACGACCACCGCTACATTAGCGGCAAAGAAAAACTTCTCGCCTATAACTCTTGGCGGATTATTGTTTGTACCAACTATATGCGCCAAGAAGGAGAACGAGCGCTAGAAACTCCTTGGGATAAAATGGATGTCATATACAACGGCATCCGACCGGAAAAAAAACCACGCTGGCACGAGTTTGATGCGTTGAACTTCCGTCGTCAGTTTGCCGACGATCGGGAGAAAATTGTTTACTATGTGGGTCGAATGTCCCACGAAAAGGGCGTTTCCGTGTTGTTGAATGCTGCCCCGAAAGTCCTTTGGGAAATGGGGGGCAATGTCAAATTTGTGATTATTGGCGGCGGCAATACTGACCCCTTGAAGCAGCAAGCTTGGAATTTAGGCATTTGGGACGACTGCTATTTCACCGGCTTTATGTCAGATGCTGACCTAGATAAATTCCAAACCGTTGCTGACTGCGCCGTATTTCCCAGCCTCTACGAACCTTTTGGCATTGTTGCCCTAGAAAGCTTTGCCGCCCGCGTGCCCGTTGTGGTATCAGACACGGGGGGTTTACCGGAAGTCGTGCAACACACGAAGACTGGGGTTGTTACCCAGACGAACAACTGGGATTCTCTCGCCTGGGGCATTTTAGAAGTGCTAAAAAATCCAGGTTACGCCCAGTGGCTAGTTGACAACGCTTATGAAGATTTAGAGCGTCGGTTCAGCTGGTCGAAGATAGCGAAACAAACTGAAGCAGTCTATCAAAGAGTCGTGCAAGAGCGATCGCACACTCATTGGGCTTAATTAAAAGTTGAAGGTTTGTTCTTCGTTCCCAAACTTAGCCAGAGAACCAGAATTTGGATACTCTGGATCGCAATAATCGCGAAACACCAATTTCAGTCATCCGAAGCTGACAGGCTTGATTTGCCTGCCAGACTTTCCTGCTAGTTCCATTAACTAAACCCTAGTATCAATACAGATGGCATAACCGAGATGGACTGGCACGCCACTTCTTTAGCTGATGTGTCTGCTAGCAACCATCGTGTTTTGCTGGAAAAGTGGGGCGCTGGGTTGTTAAACCGTTCCCAGAACAACATAAACTCAGGTTGTTCCGATAGCGGTAGGCGAATGTTGCCAAAGGTAGGAATCCCGATTCGACAATCAATCCTTCAGAAGCAGCTGACGTCGGTGAGCGTGCAACAGCTGAAACTCCCGCCCCGTCACTTGCTCCAACATCAAGACGATATGCTCCGGTCTTAGTACAGTTCCATCATTTTGACAACTGCCCAAATAGCGCAGAACAACGCCTTCTGCCGCTTTTTCTTGGCAAGCTAATGGGATATTGCCCTTCGCTTCGCTGGCGCTTCTTTGAGGTTCATATACCTCCAATTCAAACAAGCGATCGCGCAGATTTATCTGTTTCTTCTTCCCAGACTTCGTCGTTTGCTCAATTAAAATGCTCTCAGTGGCTTTAATCGCCTCTACCCAGCTTTGCCACTCCTCTGGTGACGCAGACTCAACCGCTGCCACCGCAATCAAATACTCGGCTTTTTCCAACAACTGAGTCGCGGAAGGAGCCTTCAAATCAACATCTGCCACCCGATAAACCGGGATATCAGACGGCAACTGGGCAGCTAACTTCTCCTGGAATGTCGCCACATCCATCGCCTGGGTTAGCTCAAAGTCCACAATTTCACCTTCACTGGTTGATCCCAATGACAGCGCACTCGCTGGAGAAATGCGGGGACTGGGATGAAACCCGCCCGTAAAAGCAACTGGCAATGCCGCCCGACGCACAGCACGGTCAAACAGGCGCACCAAATCTAGATGACTCACCAGCGCCATATCGCCCAGCTTACCCAACCAAACCCGCAACCGCTGCACCCTATCTGTATTCGGCGTGAAGTGTCCGGCAAATTCTGGAATCGGCAGCGGCTTGATAACAATATTGTGCCCAAAGTCAGACCCGCAAATGCCACAGTGAGAACAGCCTTCAAACGAGCAATCCGGCACTATCGCAGCTTCTAAAGCCCGTTTCAGGTCAGCGATTAGCCAGTTCTTATCAATTCCCGTATCGATATGATCCCAAGGCAACGGCGCATCGAATTGGGGATTGGGAATTGGGGATTGGGAATCGTCAATGGGTAGCGGTTGATTCCGATTCTCCACCCAGTTCCATTCGCCATTTTCAACAAGGCGGTATTTCCAGGTTAAGCCGGATTCTGCGATCGCGTCTCCCCAAGCCGCAAAAGCCCGCTCCACACTATCAAACCAGGCATCCATCCCCGCACCCAGTTCCCAAGCACGACGCAGCACTGATGCCAGACGCCTATCGCCCCGTCCAATAAAATCTTCCATCGCCGAAAGTCGCACATCGGTGAAGTTTACCTTCACCCCCCTCATCCCGCGAAACTCGTCGCGGAGAAGTTTCTGCTTCTGTTGAAACTCAGTTGTAGACACAGAGTGCCACTGGAAAGGCGTGTGAGGCTTCGGCGTAAAGTTAGAAATCGTCAGGTTGAAATGCAGACGCTTTCTGCCTTCAGTCCGACATTCTTGGTGTAGCCAACGGATAGTTTCGGCAATGCCGACCACATCTACATCCGTCTCTCCAGGCAGACCAATCATAAAATACAGCTTAATTTTTTCCCAGCCCTGCTCGTAGGCGGTTTTCACCCCTCGCAGCAATTCTGCGTTCGTCAACCCCTTGTTGATAATGTCCCGCATCCGCTGGGTTCCAGCTTCCGGCGCGAAAGTCAGCCCACTTTGTCGCGTCCCGCCCAGAATATTCGCGATATCTTCATCAAATCGGTCTACCCGTTGACTGGGTAAAGAGAGAGAAATATTTTCATCTTTGAGGCGATTTTTGATTTCCATCCCCACCGCCGGTAGAGATAGATAATCCGAACAACTCAAGGAGAGTAGGGAAAACTCGTTATATCCCGTCGCCCGCATTCCCTTTTCAATTGCCTCTACGACTTCCTGCGGTTCCACATCCCGCGCCGGACGAGTCAGCATTCCAGGCTGGCAGAAGCGACAACCGCGAGTACAGCCGCGCCGCACTTCAATGGTCAGTCGGTCGTGGACTGTCTCTACATAAGGCACTAGCCCGATGGAATAAGCTGGCAGGGGGGCAGCAACTCGCCGTAAAATCCGCTGGGGTACATCCGGGCGATTAGGATGGACTGAGCCATCTTCTGCCATGTCATAGAACTGAGGCACATATACGCCGGGTACTTGTGCCAAATTCAACAATAGTTGTTCTCGACTGAGTTGAGCTTTTTTGGCTTTTTCCACTACCCAGCCAATTTCTGGCAGCACTTCCTCGCCATCTCCCAGAGCCAAGAAATCGAAAAAGTCTGCGTAAGGTTCGGGATTCGAGGTTGCGGTCTGTCCCCCAGCAAAAATCAGGGGATAATTCCAGAGAAATTCTTCACTTTCCCCTGCGTCTGTGCTGGTGAGCCTTTCTCGCCACGTCAGAGGAATCCCGGCTAAATCAAGCATTTCCAGGATATTGGTGGCTCCTAGCTCGTAGCTGAGACTAAAGCCCAAAATGTCAAAATCTGTAAGACTTCGCCGCGATTCCACGGCAAATAGGGGCGTCTGTGTTTCTCGGAGTTTCGCCGCTAAATCTGGGGCTGGTAGATATGCGCGATCGCACAGCTGCCCCAATTGAGCATTCAATATGTTGTAGAGAATAATATGCCCAAGATTCGATGCACCCACTTCATAGATTTCTGGGTAGGTCAGAACCCACCGTACTGCCGCCGCTTCCCAAGGTTTGTGGACGGCTCCTAGCTCGTTTCCCAAATAACGAGCTGGTTTCTGTATCTCTGCTGTAAGTAGTTTCTCGACTGCGATCGCCACTGCAAAACGCTCCCTGCTTCCAGTGCCTCAGATTCAACCCTAGCACCAATTCAGGATTAGCACTCAGCAACCGCGCTTAACCTCTCAGTTTTTCCTTTAGAAGTATTTCCTTGTTCCTATACTCCAATGTTTGCTTCCAAGGCGGCAGGACTTTCTAAAATTTCAAAGACTCCGTCAAGTTGAGCCAGTTCAAAAATCATCCGAATGGAGGGCGACACTGAAGAGAGGCTAAACCGCCGTCCTAGACTGTGTGCTAAACGGTGAGCCGAAACAAACGCCATCAAGCCAGCACTATCGAGGAACTCTACTTGCGCCATATCAACTAGCACAATGGATTGATCGGGTGAAGAAACAGCTGCTGTGAGTTGACCTTGGAACTCAACCGCATTCGATGCGTTGATATGACCTTGGGGGCGAATAACTGCAACGTTGGGGCGAACTAGCGTATTTTGCATGACAATATCCTGTTTCAACTCTAAACAAAAATTTGTGTAATAGCTTCGACAATAAACGGTAAATATGATATTGCCTACCCCCTTTTAGGTAATTTGCTAAATCTTCATTAGTTACCTCCTTTTATATAAAGTTTTCAATAAGATTGCCTGAGAACGTGTTCTCTAATACGGACTTTCTATAAGTTCTATATTAAGAAAATCCTTCTATCCATCTTTTACAATCGATGCATCTAACCAAAGACGGATGTATTCTTTGTATAATCCTATGCGAAGCGCATTTCTGCAAGGCAGGGGCTTAGGTCTTCAAACGGACATCTGCTGCTATTCTTCACACGATTAAAACTCATTAACGATAATATTATTGCTATAAAGCATCAACTCCGGAGCTTCATGGAGTTGTCGGAAATTATTTAAAAAATCAGCGGCAATTGCGGCGAAACCCACAGTGATTTAGATCACTTTACAGTCTAGCTTTAGATCACTGGTTCATCTATATATTCAAACGATAATTTTTAAATGCGGAGTTCTATCGGTTTTTATGAGAACTACATACGCGATTCGTCAACTGGTAGAAAAAGCTCTCTATATTAAGAAATTAACTCCAGATATAGAGAACGAAATAAACTATGAATTGACCAGAATGGGTCACATTTCTGACGTTGATTATGAGGCACTGGAATTACTCATGTCAGAGATGGATGCCGGTCGAATTCAACTGGTACCAAGTGCATAAAAGACATTAAAAATTTAAGGTAGATTTAGTCGAGGGCACGAGACAATATTTGTGCCGTTGGAATCTTTCTAAATCAATCTTCTCATCCGTTTGACTCACCTGGCGGTCAACTGTCTAATTGTTTCTACTTGCTCTTTTTTCAGTTGTTAAATCGTCGTGCAGTTTGCCAAACGTTTAGAAAAGACCCCGTCCTACCTATTTGCCAAGATTAATCGCAAGCAGCATGAAACGGTCACCAAAGGGGTGAACATCATCAACATTGGAGTTGGCGATCCAGACCGTCCGACGCCAGCGCATATTGTCCAGGCGATGCATGAGGCGATTAACGAGCTTTCGACTCATAACTATCCCCCCGATCGGAGAACTAAAGAATACCGCAAAGCTGCTGCGGATTGGATGGAACGCCGCTTGGGTGTCGCTGGCTTAAATATAGAATTTCAAAGTTTATCTAAGTCTTACAAGATGACCGCCGGGTGGGTTGGTTTTGTTGTGGGGAATCCTACCGAAATTAAGGGACTGGGACAAGTTAAAACCAATGTAGATTCTGGCATTTTTAAGGCAATTCAACGAGCAGCGATCGCTGCTCGTTGAAACCTCAGAAGAAGAACGCCAAGCGGTGATGTCAGTTTACCAAAACCGTCGTAATATCATCGTTGACGGATTGCAATCTTTAGGATGGCCCATTGAGTCTCCCAAAGCAACCCTCTCTATTTGGGTACCTGTTCCCAAAGGTTATACTTCAACGGAATTTGTCACCCTGTTACTGGAGAAATGCGGTCCGATCGTGCCCCCTGGAAACGGGTCTGGTGCTGCTAGGGAAGGCTTTTTTCGGATTGCCCTCACCGTGGCAGATGAACGGATGCACGAAGCGATTCAACGCATCAGAAAAGCTGAAATTCGCTACGAAGCCTGAAAATCACTCTGATTGGCTTGCCAAACTTGGCGGACAAACCAACTGAGTTGCCGATGGGCCTCAGAGGCGTCCGCTGTCGCATCTGGGGCGTCCAGTTGCATTAACAGGGGAATCACCTCGGTATCCAGTGCTGGTCGAAACAACGTTACAGGCCATACTAAATCGGCACCCTGACGCAAATCGTACAGCGTTGGTAACACGTTGGCATTATCGTCTGAAACGATAGTAAGCATCAAAGGACGCACCCAGCATATCTGCCGTGAATCGACAACTTGTATCACGTCAGCGTACAGACGAGTATTTTCATGGTCTAAACAAACAATCTGACAAGGCTGAAAGTTAGGGGCGGAACCGCTTGAGGCTTGCTTCACAATCAAGAATGGCTAGTGCGAGTTGCTTCTTTATTGTACGAAGTTGGTTGGGTGGTCTCAGAAGCACCGGCGATTATAAATCGCGGCTATACAAACGAAACCCGCCGTCGCGGGTTAAGAGGGCGATCGCTTTGACTTTAGTTCGGTTGATTTACCTCTGAAGGTGATGAGAAAGCCGAACCGTTATACAAGCAAGCATTGGAAATGCGGAAACGCCTGGATGGAGAGAAGCATCCTGATGTAGCTAAAACCCTCAACCACCTAGCTTAGCTCTGCGAATTTCAAGAGCGATATGATGAGGCTGACACCTTTTACAACCAATCCTTAGAGATTTTTGAGGGATGCTTAGGGACAGAGCATCCAAGAACTATTAAGGTGAGTGAAAAGCTGGAACGTTGCCACGCCCAAGCAGATGAGCGATCGCTTCAAAATCCCATAGAAACAACTGAGGATTAAATCAGCCGTTATGGAAGAACTATTAGACCTTAAAGAATTGCTACTAAAGGGTGACATCCAAGGATCGTTAGCGATTGTAGAAGAACTCGAAGAAATGAGCCGAAACGATATAGTTAAGACGATTCGTAGTTATGCAGTGATTCTGCTACTGCATCTAATTAAACAGCAAGCTGAAAGTCGCACAACTCGTTCTTGGGAAGTCTCGATTCGCAATTCTGTTCGAGAAATTCAGAGGGAAAATAAGCGTCGTAAAGCAGGAGGTCACTACCTAGCGCCAGAAGAGTTGGTTGAAACCCTAGAAGAAGCCTACTTGAATGCTATTGATGAGGCTTCCCTAGAGGTAGAAGAAGGACGTTATGAGCCAGAAGAATTAGAACAACTCATTAATAAAAAAGAGATTCTAAATTGTGCCTTGGCTTTAATCTTACCGCCAGCGTAAAGTCGTCTGGAAGTCAGAATGATACTAAAAATTTTATAAAAAAGATTGAGTGCGATCGCACTCTTCCCTATTCCCTCTTTTCTTTGCGTCCTTTGCGTCCTTTGCGTTTTTGCGGTTCGTAAATCGAATTAGAAAATTCTAAGCCTGCCGCAGGGCATCGATAATTTGGATGTTCGCTTTGGGAAAGGGAAACTGATCGATTTCGTCCAGTGTCACCCAGCGGATTTCATCGGATTCGATCGGTTGGGGAATGCCTGTGAGGTGGCGACAGTGATGGACGTTGAGGGTGACGCGGAAGTGGGTATAGGTGTGGTCAATGGTGATGAGATGTTTTCCCACTTCAATTTCAATGCCCAATTCCTCCTGAATTTCTCTTTTAATGCATTCCTCGACGGTTTCACCAGGCTCTAATTTGCCGCCAGGGAATTCCCAAAGACCTCCCAGAAGACCGTTCTGGGGTCTGCGATCGATGAGAATTTCTTTCTGCTCGTTCCAGATAACGGCAACGCCGATGTTTTTGTGGGGGATGGGGGAAGAGGTTTCGCGCATGGGTAAAGTTGACTGAATATTCAAATTGTATGCGCGACAGTGGGACATCCAGGGACATCTGTTGCAGGCTGGGTTGTGGGGAGTGCAGATAGTGGCTCCCAAATCCATCAGCGCCTGATTAAAATCTCTGGGCTGTTCGGGGTCGAGGAGGCTCTCTGAGAGCTGCCAGAGTGGTTTTGTTGCTTTTGTTGGTGGCATTGGCAATGCTACCAGCCGCGCTAAAACCCGCTTGACGTTGCCATCTAGAATCGCCACGGGTTGATTGAAGGCGGCGCTGAGGATGCCCCCGGCGGTGGTGCGTCCAATCCCGGATAAAGCTAAAACGTCTGATAGGTGGGTAGGAAAAATTCCGTTGTGACTTTGGATAATTTCCTGAGAGGCTTTGTGCAGATTACGGGCACGGGCGTAGTAACCGAGTCCCTGCCAAGCTTTGAGGACTTGCTGCAAGTCAGCAGCGGCGAGGGTTTCAATTGTGGGAAATTGGGCTAACCACCGCTGGTAGTAAGGAATAACTGTTTTTACCTGGGTCTGCTGGAGCATGATTTCCGATACCCAGATGGCGTAGGGGTCGGGGTGGTGACGCCAGGGGAGGTCTCGACCGTTTTGGGAGTACCAGGCTAGAAGCGATCGCCTAAACTCCAAAATAGCAGAACTCGGCAGACTGACTTCCCAGTCTGCCGAGCCGCTTTGTTGCTGCAATTGCAGTACAATCATCGGAACTGGCGCTGATGCCGCTCAATTTGCCTATTCAGCATCAGATACATTGACTTCAGTAGCACCTGTCAAGGCATTTTCAAAGGTCATTCTTTGTTCGGCGTTCCGCAAGAAATAGCCGCTAATCATCGCCGAAGCCAGCATACGCCCTAAGTTTTCACGATTGGTGGTGATCGTTACACCAAAATGTTCTGGTGGTAGGTGCCCCAACAGCCCAACAATATTGCGTTCCATCACCTGAAATACTTCCTGAGACGCGGGTTTGGAAAGCTGAGTAATCGTCTCTGGACTCATGGATTGGACGTATTGCCAAAGCAAGTTGCCGCCTTCCGACTCACCTTCAAAGAACTCTGAGACTCGATTTGACGGGTTGTTCACTTTGTTTCTCCGTACTTTCTAGAGGCAGCTACTCTCAAATCCTTGTACCAGGGTAGATCGCTGCTCAATACTTGTTCTATCGATCGACTCGGAAACGGGTTCCGAGAGTTGTAAATCCTTCTAATACCCTTAATTTAGCAGGCTCCTTCCGGGGTCACAGTGGGCAGAACCGAACTTTAAACGGCGGATTCTTTTACCTTTATTAAGTGCTGAGAAAGTTCATACTCAAAACTTAAAACTGGCTACTCAGTCCTCAGTCCTCAGCCCTAACTCCTCAGCCCTGACTCCTAATCCCTGACTCCTCAGTCCTCAGCCCTCAGTCCTCAGTCCTAACTCCTCAGTCCTGACTCCTCAATTAGCTAGCCGCAATATATTCCCGCATATCGGCTTTGCGCTTGCGAAGCTTGGAGAGGGCTTCCCGTTCGATTTGCCGTACTCGTTCCCGACTGATGTTGAGAAGTTCGCCAATTTTTGCCAGCGTCATGGCTTGTCCATCGGCTAAACCAAACCGCAGCGCTAATACCTCGCGTTGTTGAGGAGTTAAGTCTGACATTAGTTTTTCTAAGTCAACTTGGAGGGAAGATTGAGTTGCGAAGTCTTCTGGGGAAGGGCCGGTGTCTTCCAGTAGTTCTACCAGTTCTGTATCCTGATTATCTCCGACACGCAGATCCAAAGAAAGGGGCTGACGCGCCCGCTCTAGGTACTCCCGAACTTGCTTGGGGGTCAATTCTAGTTCGGCGGCGAGTTCGCCGACTGTAGCAGCTCGTCCCAAGTTTTGAGCAAGTTGGCGCTGAGCTTTCTTAATTTTGTTGAGTTTTTCGGTGATGTGAATGGGGAGGCGAATGGTGCGTCCTTTTTCTGCGATCGCGCGAGTAATCGCCTGCCGAATCCACCAATACGCATAAGTGGAAAATCGGTAGCCTTTGGTGGGGTCAAATTTTTCGACGCCCCGCTGCATTCCCATTGTACCTTCCTGGATTAAGTCCAAGAGGTCTACATTACGTTTGATGTACTTTTTGGCAACCGAGACAACGAGCCGCAAGTTGGCTTCGACCATCTTGCGCTTGGCGATTTCACCCACTGCGATCGCCTGCTGTAATTCTTTCTCTGACAACCCAGTTGAAGAAGCCCACGCCTCATCGGTTGGCTCGTGTCCTAACTGCAACAAGAGTGAATTTTTTACTTCCTGCAAGGTGGCTAAGCGCTGTACTTGTTTCCCATAAAGGATTTCCTGCTCGTGAGTGAGCAGGGGAACGCGCCCAATTTCTCGCAAGTAAGCACGGACGGTATCTGTAGAGGTCTGAGCAGTTTTCATAGCGCTGAGTCTTGAATCAGAGCGATAATTTAAAGCGATCGCAATTGTAAACTATTGTAACCTTTCTGAAAGGAGCTGTGTCTATCCCAAGAGGGGGGTTCCCGTGCCGTTTCCTTCAACATCAGCTAGTAAAAGGGTACCCACGAATCCATCGGATAATTGCATCTTGAGAAACAAAATGAGAAAAATCTTGCAGATGCTTACTGACACTCAGCGACATTGATAGGTGGGGGTAGGACGATGCTCGCGGCACCTTGGTCTCCAGGAAAAAGTATTACGAAGCGTTAGCAACTCCAATTGAGCAATTGCTCTCATCAGTGAGGGACGCGATCGCGGTATTACATTATTGCACCAGGTCTGAGAGCGAAAAGCCGAAAAATAGGGATTTTCTTAAGCAAAAGGATGACTTTCTGGGCGCAAAGTGCCAGAAAACCTGGTAATCGCAGTTTGAGGAGAATCCGGTCTGTCTATTCCGCTTGGAAAACTTGGGAGAAACGACTGAGATTGATTTTGCAGAGTATATTAAATTGGCAGCTTGCTCAAGAGGCTGCGATCGCCATCGCTTTCTACCATTTTGGATTTTAGATTATAGAAGACGAGCTAGCGATAGCGAAGCGCTGACTTGTCAGTTCGCGTCTGGAGCCAGCTGCCACTTCCAACAATTGATTGGCGGCGACCTTTAGGTGAAATCGTATCCGGCTTGCTCTTTGCTCATTATCCCCTAAACCCATGACCCAAACCGTCTGGATTGCAAGACACGCCAACCGCCTCGACTTCGTGAACCCCGACTGGTTCTTAACCGCCGAACGTCCCTACGATCCACCCCTGTCTGAGGACGGCGTGGAACAAGCCAAACAACTCGCGCAGCGCCTGAAGGGAGAAAAGATTGCCCATATTTTTGCCTCGCCCTTCCTGCGAACGGTACAAACGGCGCACCAAGTTGCACAAGTGCTGAATTTACCCATCAAACTTGAGTCTGGCTTAAGCGAATGGTTAAATCCTCACTGGATACCAGCGATGCCTGAAAGATTGTCAATGGAAGCATTGCACGAGCAATTTCCCCAAATTGACCTCAGTTACACTTCTCGCGTAATCGCGAATTATCCCGAAACTGGGGAAGAAGTAATGGAACGCTCTGGGGAAGTCGCAAGACGCCTTGCATCTGAGTTTTCCGAAGATATCTTATTGGTGGGTCACGGTGCATCAGTGCTGGGTGCAACTCTCGGTATCCGGGGGGGTACAGCCGAAACTGAAGTAAACGCCGCGCTGTGTTGTTTGGTTAAGCTGGTGCGCGATGGTGAAGAATGGGTGATGGAACTCAATGGAGATGTTTCTCACTTGAGTCAAACTGAAAAAGTCATCCGGTTTAATTAAGGTCATGGGATTGTTATTAGCAGGGGATATCGGGGGTACTAAGACGATTCTGCGCTTGGTAGAAGCGTCTGATTCTGGGGAATTATTGCAAACTCTGTATGAGGAGATTTTCCCTAGTGGCAATTTTCCCGATTTGGTGCCAATGGTGCGGCAGTTTTTGACGGCAGCGGCTGGACAACTCGGCGAGACACCGAAACCGGAAAAAGCTTGTTTTGCGATCGCGGGTCCTGTTGTCAACAACACCTCTATCCTGACCAATCTATCTTGGTCGCTTGATAGCAAACGGCTGGAGCAACAATTGGGAATCGCTGCGGTTGGTTTAATCAACGATTTCGCTGCCGTTGGCTATGGTGTCTTGGGTTTAACTGGATCAGACTTGTACACTTTGCAAGCTGGCAAGCATCAGGAAGACGCCCCGATTGGCGTGATTGGTGCGGGTACCGGCTTAGGACAAGGGTTTTTAATCCGCTTAGCATCCAACGCCCATAAAGTGTTCCCCTCGGAAGGCGGACACGCTGACTTTGCACCTCGCTCGGAGTTAGAATTTCAGCTGTTGAAATATCTGCTCGATAAGCACAATATTCAGCGAATTTCAGTCGAGCGAGTGGTTTCCGGTCTAGGCATCGTCTCAATTTACCAGTTCCTAAGAGATCGGAAAATTGCTGAGGAATCGTCAGAAATTGGGCAGATGATTAGAAACTGGGAACAAGAGATCGGGCAGAAAGACAAGACGATCGATCCTGCGGCGATTATTGGTAAAGCTGCTTTGGAAAAGAGCGATCGCTTGTGCGAACAAACGATGCAAATCTTTGTGGAAGCTTACGGTGCCGAAGCCGGGAATCTCGCTATCAAACTATTACCTTATGGCGGTTTTTACGTTGCTGGTGGCATCGCCGCCAAAATTCTGCCGTTGATTCAAGAAGGCAGTTTCCTCCATGCCTTTCTGAACAAAGGTCGCGTGAGTCCGTTACTCGAAAGAATGCCGGTGCATATTGTGCTAAATCCGCGAGTGGGACTCATTGGAGCCGCCGTCTGTGCTGCTAGATTGTAGGCAGTGTCAATAATGGGAAACGCTTTCGGATTGCTAAGAGGGGATACTTTGGCGTCTTGACAAATTTGCTGTACCGAAAGCGTTTAAATTACTTAAAAATCAAATCTAGCCGCTGCTGGGCGTTTTTGAGTGCTTCCTGGGGCGAACTTTTGCCGAGTAAGACAGATTCCAGCGCTCTGCCGACATTTTCGGAAACCCGATTATAACCCGTGAAGATAGGACGCGATCGCCCAAACTTTGCTTGCTCTAAAAACACTTTCACTGCCGGTTGTTCGGCGACAAAGGCTTGATATTTGGCACTTTGCCGCGCCTTCAGATTTACGGGTAGGTAGCCGGTACCGAGTGCCCATTCGGTCTGAAATTCCTCTCCCGCAACATATTCAGCAAACGTCCATGCCGCTTTTTCTCGGTCTGGGGTTGTTTTTAAAATAAACAGATTCTCGCCCCCCGTCGCCGTAGCTTGTTCTTTTTGTGCTGGGATGGGGAAAACGCCAAAATCAACGCCAGTGGCTTTCAGTTGCCCCAGCGTCCAAGGGCCAGTCAGTTGCATTGCGACCTTTCCGGCAAGGAAGTTATCGGTTTCATAGCCTCGTTCTGGTAGAGACAGAATGGTTGAGCCGTCTTCAATTAAATTGCGCCAAAATTGAAGGGCAGCGATCGCGCCTTGATTGTTAGCTAAAGCGATCGCAGAAGCTTCTTGCCCTTGAGCATTTCCCAACTCACCGCCGCCACTCCACATAAATGGCAACCAAAGGAATACTGCAAATTCTCCCTTTCCTAAGGGCAAAAACATCCCGTGTTGGTCGATGCGCTTGTCGCCATTTGTATCGCGGGTTAAAGTACGAGCAACTTGCCGCAATTCGTCCCAAGTTTTGGGCAACTCGGTGATTCCCGCTGCCTTAAACAAACTGGGACGATAAAAAACTCCGACATTATTCGTCCCAAACGGCACCGACCAAGTATGACCCGCGTACTGCATTGATTCAAACAAGGCGGGGTCAATTTCGTCGCGGACGGGGGATTGCGCCAGCCAATTTTCCATAGGCGCGATCGCATCCAATTCTACTAACTGACCCGTCAGCGTTGCGTTAAACCACAACAGATCCGGCGGCGCATTTCCCACTACCGCTGCCAAAATCTTCGGTAACTGCTGATCCGCTTGTCCCACATAAAGGGATTCCACCTGAATCTTCGGATGCGCCTGATTGAACTTGTCCACCAGCGACTGCAACACATCCCGATTCGGCGGCGGATTCACCCCTTGCCACAACGTCAGTCGGATGACATCCGCGGCTTCCGAACGCCCCGACTGTAGCTGACATCCTGCCAATCCTAACAGAACAATGCTTAATAGCAACCCCCGGCTCAAAAAACTCCACAGGTTTTGGAAAAAATTACTAGACCCGTTAAATCCAACTGACATAATTGAATGCCCAATTTTGAACCGAAACAGCTTTAAAATACTCATCATCAGCGACTAAAAGCCATCTTTTTGCTTAAAAACAATTGGTTTTTGCAAATATTTTTTACACTTATAATTTTCTTGCTTAAACTAAAACATCTGCTTGATTGATTTAAAGTAAAGCTTTAGCTATTGGCTACGCAGGGTATAGAAACAAGATTAAGAGGATGTCTGAGAAGTGTCAAAAGTTGATTTTATCCTCCCAGTCCCCCTTAAAAAGAAGGGATAAGTTTCTCAAAGACCCCCAATTTATCGGGAGATTTAGGGGGATCTCTACCGTTTAAGCGTCTCGATTATGACTTTTCAGGCATCCTCCTAAGCGGATAGGCTTGGTATGAAGTACGGTTGATTTTTGTTTATCCTATGTTTGGACGATCGTATAAATAATTTCAGTCTATGGCTGGACATAGTAAGTGGGCAAATATTAAGCGTCAGAAGGCGAGAGTGGATGCAGTGAAGGGCAAAACCTTCACTCAGCTAGCTCGCGCGATTATTGTGGCAGCTCGCAGTGGTATACCAGACCCAGCAGGTAATTTTCAACTCCGCACGGCGATTGATAAGGCGAAGGCGGCTGGGATTCCGAATGAGAATATTGAACGAGCGATCGCAAAAGGTGCGGGGACTTGGGGAGCGGATGGCGCTCAGCTAGAAGAAATTCGCTACGAAGGTTATGGTTCCGGCGGCGTGGCAATTTTGGTGGAAGCGCTCACCGATAATCGCAATCGTACTGCCGCTGATTTGAGAGCGGCTTTTAGCAAAAATGGCGGTAATCTCGGTGAAACCGGCTGCGTCTCGTGGATGTTTGAGCAGAAAGGTGTCTGTATCCTGCAAGGAGTGGTTGACGAAGAGGAGCTATTGGAGACGTCCCTGGAAGGGGGTGCTGAGTCCTACGAACTGACACAGGAGGAGGATACGGAGGGAGCCGACGTGTTTACCTCTGTGGCAAATTTGGAGAACCTAGAGCGAACCTTAAAGGAGAAAGGCTTTAAAGTCACCGAGGTGGAACTGCGCTGGATTCCTAACAATACGGTGGAAGTTGGCGATTCACAGCAGGCGCGATCGCTCCTCAAATTGATTGACACCCTAGAAGGACTCGATGATGTGCAAAACGTTACCGCTAACTTCGAGATGGCGGATGAGCTGATGTCTCTGAGTTTAGTGAATGGCTAATTGATGGGAATTCTGTTTTCCCTGCCTTAAGAGCGATCGCGTGTCTCTACATCCGTCTTCAGGCGCGATCGCTATCTCTGTCTTAAGCGAGGTTAATCTCCGGTCGCCAGCTTATTAAATCTTAATATTGAGGCAAAACGAACTTGTTTCAGCGGCTCAGTTCCCTGAGCTGTCATTAAAGCAAAACAATCGGAGATTCATAAATGACATTTACTACCAACGACACCAGCAAACAAGCCTTACAAAAGTTTCAGGGCTTTGATGTAGATACTCAGCTTGCCATCCTGTGGTTCGGCTACCTCGACATCAAAGACCAACTGACACCAGCAAATGCCACTTCTGCCCAAGAAGAAGCTGCCGCCTTATACCATGCAATCCTGGCAATGCCCAAGGAAGAACAGCTACAGGCGCAACGCGACATCGCTTCACGAGCCGATACTGATATTAGCCGTGCCTATAAAGCTGTAAGTTCTAGCTCTAAGCTGGATGTGTGGCTCCGGTTAGCACAAGGCATGGACAAAGGTGAAATCATTACGGTGCCTTCTGACTATCAACTGCCCGAAGAAACCAACGATTTTGTTGCTCAAATCAAGCAACTGGACTTTGAAGAGCGGATTAATTTCACCCGCAGTGCTGTAATCGAAATGGGTGCTAAGTAGTCTGAAGTTGTGCCCTTTGAGAGTATGAAATCAGTCTTAAACATTGCACCGATTTTCAAAACATCTCTTCTAGAGACCGCTAATAAGAAAGAGGAAGCTACTTCAGATGCCTAACCTTTAGCAAGCTTCCTCGTTATGCATCCCCCACTAAGTGCAAAGCAATTAGTGGGGTAATTTTTTATTCTACCAAACTGCATCCAGAGCATCGGTGTGTTGTCCTCTCCCTAACCCAATACTTGTTGGCGTCCAAAAACCGAATTCCCAGCCACCAAGGGCAAGGAAAGAGCCTGGGGATTCGGTTGTTTACTAGACATCGCGCTTCTCAACTTGATTGCTCCCTCTGTTCGCGTCACAATAGTAAATATTCTTATTGTTTTGACTAATTTTGTTAACAATGGCGCTGGAACAGACCGTTCAAACAATTTCGTCGCCGCAGACATCGGCAGCCCAGCAAGGCTTTGACTACGACTTAGCGATTGTGGGCGGTGGAATTATTGGGGCAACTCTCGCTTGTGCCTTAAAAGATTCTGGGCTGCGGGTAGCATTGATTGAGCGATCGCCCCAGTCTGCTGCTGTTGCCATCGGACGCGCTTATGCCATATCCCTAATGTCAGGCCGCATCTTCGAGGGAATGGGTGTTTGGGATAAAATACTGCCTCAAATCAATGCATTTCAACAAATTCGCTTATCTGACGCCGATTATCCCGGCATCGTGCAATTTTCTCCCCAAGATTTAGGGACAGAAAGGCTAGGGTATGGGGCGGAACATCGGGTGCTGCTGACGGCTTTGCAGGATAGCTTGAGAGATTGCCCGAATGTGTCTTGGTTGTGTCCGGCGGAAGTGGTAAGTGCAGACTATCAAGCTGACGCGGTAGAGATAGAGATTGTCGTCACAGGGGAAGTTCCCCACTCTAAAATTCAACCTTCCCAAACCTCGGAGATCCCCCCCAATCCCCCCTCAAACAGCGGGGGCGATCAGGGGAAGCAAACATCCAAAATCAGAACGCGCTTGCTGGTAGCGGCGGATGGGGCGCGATCGCCCATCCGCGAAGCCGCTGGTATCCGCACCCAAGGATGGCATTACTGGCAATCCTGTGTGGTGGCAACGATTAAACCAGAAAAACCCCACCAGAATATCGCCTACGAACGCTTTTGGCCTAGTGGCCCGATGGGGGTTCTACCGCTACCGGGGAACCGCTGTCAGGTTGTTTGGACTGCCCCGCATACAGAAGCGAAAGCTTTGAAGGAAATTGACGAAAAAGAGTTTTTGGCGGAACTGGAACGACGCACTGCTGGACTGTTGGGGCGTCTAGAACTAGAAGGCGATCGCTATGTTTTCCCGGTGCAATTGATGCAAAGCGATCGCTACACGCTTCCTCGACTCGCCTTGATTGGTGATGCTGCCCATTGTTGCCATCCAGTGGCGGGACAAGGCATGAATTTGGGGATTCGGGACGCAGCAGCGATCGCCCAAGTTTTAAAATCTGCCCATAATTTAGGGGAAGATATCGGGGATATACAGGTACTTAAACGTTACGAACGCTGGCGTAAACAAGAAAACCTAACAATTTTAGGCTTTACCGATTTCTTAGATCGGATGTTTTCTAATAATTGGTTGCCAGTGGTAGCAATTCGCCGCTTGGGTTTATGGATGCTGCGGCGAATTCGTCCTGTTAAGACCTTTGCTTTGCAGCTAATGACAGGGCTTAGAGGGCGTCATCCTGAACTGGCTTCTCGGTAAAAATTACCTCCGGTTGAAAAGGACGTACCTCGGATTGATTGCCATTCGAGATCCCGGCAGTCAAATTCTTTGCCGCTTGCATGATATCGGACGGCATCATAATTACTGTCGTCGTGTTATTTTCCGCCCCAATTTCTGTCAGCATTTGTAGGCGTCGCAGCTCCAATACAGCGGGGTTCTTCATAATCATTTGCGAAGCTTCTGCTAGCTTAATTGAAGCTTCCTGTTCTGCCGCTGCTTTAATGAGCCTGGCTCGTTTTTCTCGAATTGCTTCCGCTTCTTTCGCCATTGCCCGCTGCATCGCCAGGGGAATTTCTACGTCTTTCATTTCCACCCGTTCAATCACAATCCCCCAAGGTTCTGTGATTTCATCGACTATTTCTTGGACTTTAGTATTAATTTTATCCCGGCTTTGTAAGACATCATCCAGGATATTTTGACCTACTACATTCCGTAAAGTCGTCAATGCGATTTGGTAAACCGCCATATTGTAATCTTCAACCCGGTTGATAGCCTTTGACGGGTCAAGAATTCGGTAATAAAGAACAGCATTTACTTTAATCGTCACGCTGTCCGCCGTAACAGTTTCTTGGGGTTCAATATTTACCGTTTTGGTACGGACATCGATCTGCATTTTTTGATCGATCCAGGGAATAATCCAATACATCCCTGGCCCCATAACGCCCTTTGTTCTACCCAGTCGAAAGATGACGCCGCGTTCGTATTCTCGATCTAGTTTAAGTCCAGAAGCTGCTAGAACGAAAAAGAAAACTAAAAGTGTGCCTAGAGTGGTGCCCATATTTGGCAAAAGGAAATCGTTACTAAGCCCATTCTAGACTCGCTGACAGAGTTATAGCAGGATACAGATTACCAGCCGGATCTGGCAAACCAAAGCAGCAGTATGGATGCCACGCACAAAGTAATAAATTGCAAAACAATTATTTGAACTAACCACCGAATTGTTAAGATAATTTTCATAGCTTTCCCCTCACTTATAACTGGCTGAAAAATCGCGGATGTCTCCAATATTAGCGATTGATTAATGGAGATTTGTGATGAAAGGGTTGCCCAAATGTGACAACTTTTGTCCAGGTTTGTGATGAGTGTCACTTCCGCCTCGTCTCAGACGCTGAATTTGGCTGTGTCGAAAACTGGAATAACCAAAAACAGAATCATTGTGGCATACCGTTTCATGCGAACAGCCCTTCCGTACACTATCGCTGAATCATAACAATACTCTTTTTTAACACGATGCTGGAGGTTTCCCCTAACCCCCCAATCATCCCGGATTTATGAGGAATTTTAAGTAAGTGCTTAAGCAAAATTAATTACATATTCGGTTCCGACTTTTTTTAGCACATTTTTGACATACTTTACTAAACTTTTCCAGTCCCGATAAGCCTCTATCTCTATCCATTCATATTTCATAAACTTCCATAAGATTTCAATTAAGTTGAGTTCGGGTGAATAAGGGGG